>JAGRHW010000341.1 GCA_020444765.1 Gammaproteobacteria bacterium
TTGCCGTTGAGGTCGACGACCGCAGCCGAAACCAGGTCGCGGTCTTCGAACAGGCGCGCGACCTCTTTGTCTTCCTGATCGACCTGGATGACCGGGTCATCGGTGCGCATGATGTCGCCGACGATGGTTGCCGGATCGTTGGTCAGCAGGCGGCGCAAGGGCAGGGAGCCGAGATAATAGCCGAAGCGGTCGAGCACGATCAGCCGGTCAGTGTGTTTCGGCATGTCGCCGCGCCGTCGCAGATAGCGCAGAACCACGTCGAGAGTCACGTCGGCGCGCACGGTGATGGTGTCCAGGTCCATCAGACCGCCGGCGCTGTCCTCGGGGTAGGACAGTACGGATTCCAGGCGCAGGCGGTCCTGGTGATCCATATGCGTCAGCAGTTCGCGGTTGAGTTGCTCGGGCAATGACTGGACAAAGTCGGCCAGATCGTCGAGGTCGAGGTTTTCGGTGATCAGCTTGAGCTGGCGGGCATCCATATCGCTGATCAGGTTCTCGCGGACCTCGTCACCGAGTTCCATGAGTACATCGCCTTCACTGTCACGGCTGACCATCCGCCAGATCAGTTGCCGTTTGTGCGGCGGCTGTGACTCGAGCAGGTCGGCTATTTCAGCCGGGTGCATTGCCTGTAATATGTTTTTGGCGGCATTGAACGAACCGCTCTCGATAATCGCCGATACGTCCATCTCCTGATCGTGATCGTCCGGCAAATTATCAGGCGATTCTGTCATGCAGCCTCCGTTGGACTTTTAACACCGCCGTGCCGCTAAACGTCGCCACTGGCAGTAATGATTAAATTCGTGTCGGGCCATGATGTAACGGCCGGGATTGTCGTCGCCTGGTTGCAGGCAGCGGCACGTACCACGCTTCGGCGTGCTGCATAAACGTTGTTATTATAGAGTCTGTAGCACGCTAACACGAACTGAATACGCCGGACCGGACAGCATTCACCGTGCCATGGTTAGTATCCGGGGCTGGCAATACGTTATAGTGGTGCTTTACCACCAGGCAGGAGCAGTTTCATGGCATTCGCGGTAGTTATCCACTTATTGAGTGTGGTTGTTTGGGTCGGCGGCATGTTCTTCGCGTGGATGGTCTTGCGCCCGGCGGCCGCTGTCCAGCTTGAGGGGCCGGATCGACTGCGCCTGTGGAACGCGGTCTTCAGACGCTTTTTTGTCTGGGTCTGGCTGGCAATAGCGTTGATATTACTAAGTGGTTACTGGATTATCTTCGCGGTGTTCGGCGGCATGGCCGGGGTCGGTTTGTACGTCCACGTGATGCAGGGCATTGGCCTGCTTATGATGTTGATCTTTGCACATTTGTATTTTGCCCCTTATGCCAGATTGCGCAAAAAGGTTGCAGCCGGGGATTTTCCTTCCGCCGCTAACGAACTGGCGACGATCCGCCGCATAGTCGGGATCAACCTCCTGCTGGGACTGCTGACCGTTATCATTGCCGCGGCCGGTCGTTATCTGCTGGTCTGATCCGTCGCAGCATAAGCCCACAGAGACCGGATAGGATCGGGTTTGAGGCGTTAGCCGTCATGGCAAGGTGGTACTGATAAAACCCCCTGGCTTGTATTTTGAGGTGTTGCGAGATGACGAAGAAATACCGGGTACCTTTCGACGGATCTTTTCAACTGGCGGAGGCGGACAGCGCGCCGGATTTGCCGCCCGAAACCGACGAACGGATTCTCAAGGACAAACTCAAAAAGGAAATCAAAAAAATCAGCCGTCTGCAGGAAGTGCTCTACGCGCATGACAAATATGCCTTGCTGCTGATCTTCCAGGCCATGGACGCGGCCGGCAAGGACAGTACGATTCGCGCGGTGATGAGCGGCGTCAATCCCGCCGGTTGTCAGGTTTCCTCCTTCAAGCAACCCTCGGCCGAAGAACTCGATCATGATTTCCTCTGGCGGATTACCAAGCGCTTGCCCGAGCGTGGCCGGATCGGCATCTTCAACCGCAGTTATTATGAAGACGTGCTGGTGGTCAAGGTTCACCCGGAATATCTCGCCTCGGCCAAACTGCCGGCCGGCGTCGATGAGCAAACCATCTGGCGCCAGCGCTACCGCTCGATCCGCGATTACGAGACGCATCTGCATCGCAACGGCACGGTGATCGTCAAATTCTGGTTGAACGTGTCGCTGGATGAACAAAAGCGGCGTTTTCTGGCGCGCCTGGATGATCCTGATAAATACTGGAAGTTTTCGGCCGGAGATGTCGATGAGCGTGCGCTCTGGAGCGATTACATGCAGGCCTACGAGACAGCGTTGAACGAGACCTCCAGAAAACATGCACCGTGGTACGCGATTCCGGCTGACAACAAACCTTATATGCGATATCGGGTTGCCAAAACCATCCGCAAGACCCTGGAAAAGCTCGATGTGTTCTACCCCGATGTATCCGAGGAGGCGGTCTTGCAACACGCTACCATTCGCAAGCTGCTGGAATCGGACGACGACATTGTGAATTAGTTTGTCGCGAAAGCAGTAGGCTTGTCAAAAAATCAGTTGGCGGGTAAATTGCATTTACCGGATTGTCATATTAGCCAATTACTATGACAGCGGGTTGTTCAGGCCAGTCCTGAATAGTAAACAGCACCATTGAAGAACGAAGCGAAATTATCATGAAGCCTGAAAGCCGACGAACTGTTCAAACACTGAAAATTGTCCGGTTACCCTCTGAAATTTCTTATGCGGCGGTTATCGACAGCGATAACGAGGAAGTGGAGATCACCGAAGAGATGATTCGTGATGCCTGCGAGCGAATGGATGCGAATCAGGTATTCCCGTTTGCCCGGGTCGCCAACTCACGCTGAAAACCGTTTTACGAACTGCGGGCACGGCAGCGGTGGGCACCTCAGCTTATCCTGCAGTGCCTTGCTTACTCGAAAACCACATTAATCGTGGTATTTGTCAAAACATCGCCATTGGCGTTATCCATCACCGATAGCTGGCAGGTGCCGGCATTGGTGGCGGTGAGCGAAACGGTGCTGCCGCTGTTATCGTCCAGCGTGCAGTTGCCGCCCAACTGCCAGCTGTAGACCGGCGTACTGATCGACCAGAATGTATCAGCAACATACACAGCCTGTTGACCGGCTTCGAGCTGTCCCGGACCGCCGATGGCCACGCGCGGCGAGACATTGCTGAAATCATAGGAATTGAACTCACCGCTTATCTTGCCGCTGTCGCCCTTGTTTTTGTTGTCGACCACGCGCACCTCGAACTCGTGATCGCTCTTGCTGACCTTGCCTTCGGCGGCCCGTTTGGGCGAAGCGTATTGCAGAAAGTAGTAGCTGTCGGTGTAGCGGCGCAGTTGCTCGCGCACGCTGGACAGCACCGTGCCGAGTTCGGCGAAGCTGCTTACACTGTAATCCGCGGCGCTGCCGAGCTCGTCGAGAACCTCTTCGTTGACTTCCTCACCAACGCCGATCGCAAAGACCTTTTTGTCCCCGATGGCTTTGACAGTCGAGGACAGGGAGCTGCGCCCGGCGGTGTCGGTGCCGTCGGTGATCAGCACCACCGCGCCGTCATGAATATTGTTGATGCTGGTGCCTGTCTGCCAGAGCCCGATACCGGTCGTTACCGCGCCGTAGAGATCGGTCGGCGTGATCGACACCGGCAGGACAATCGACTCGAGCGCGTTGACGATCGATGCGGGATTGGTCGAAAAGCCCTTGATTTCGCTGACACTGTCGTCGAATGTGTAGACCGCGACCCGCTGGCCGGACAGCAGCCGCGAGTTACCGGTCGTCGGATCGCGAACCAGCTGGTTGACCGCCTGTTTCATATTGGCCAGATCGGCGTTACTGATGCTGCTGCTGACATCCAGCATGATCACGGTATCCAGCGTATAGGGCAGAAACTCATGCGCCACCAGCGTGCTGGCGGATTCGCTGGCGGGCAGGGGCTCGCCATCCTCGCGGATTTCAAAATTATCGACCGTCAGGGTGTCGACCGGCTTGTTGTCACGGTCCCTGGCACGCAACAGGATGCTGATAATCGACGGTTGTTCACTGGCGTAATCCAGCTTGTCGAGTTTGACGTAACTGGCATCGGCCGGCGAATCATCGTCCAGCGAACCGCTGCCGCCACTGTTGCCTGAGCTGCCAGTGTCGTCGCGATCTATGCCGTTGCCGTTGGAACAGCCGAGCGACAAGCCACCGGCAAGCAGCG
>JAGRHW010000342.1 GCA_020444765.1 Gammaproteobacteria bacterium
AGCGGCGCGAACGTCAATTTTGACCGCTTGCGGCATATTGCCGAGCGGGCCGAGATCGGTGAGCAGCGTGAGGCCTTGCTGGCGGTCACCGTTCCGGAGCGGCCCGGCAGCTTCCGTAAATTCTGCCGTACGATCGGGCGGCGCAGCGTCACCGAATTCAATTACCGTTATGCCGATGAAAACCAGGCGCACGTGTTCGCAGGGCTGGAATTACGCCACGGCGATGCCGAGCGCCGGCAAATCATCGAAAAGCTGGAGGCGGCGGGTTATCCGGTGCTGGACCTGACCTTCAACGAAATGGCCAAATTGCATATCCGATATATGGTGGGAGGCCACGTCGCCGGCAAGGTGGATGATGAGTTGCTCTACCGCGTCGAGTTCCCGGAACGGCCCGGCGCCTTGCTGGACTTTCTGACGCGCATGGGCCGGAACTGGAATATCAGTCTGTTTCATTACCGCAACCATGGCTCCGCGGTAGGGCGGGTGCTGGTCGGCACGCAGGTTCCGGCGGATGAACGCAAGGAGTTCCAGGCGTTTCTCGACTCTTTGGGCTACAGCTATTATTCGGAAAACGATAACCCCGCCTATCAGGCGTTTCTGGCCTGAAGCCTGTTGACGGCCGGTAAGTCTCGTCAGTTATAGATGGCTTTTTCGGTGACGATCACGTCCATGGGGATGTCCCAGGGCTCGGCGTCGAGTCGTGCCTGCTTCTGAAAATCGTGAGCAATACCGATCAGTGCCGGCTTGTCTTTATTACCGGCGCGGAAAGCGAAACTGCGGTCGTAAAACCCTCCGCCCATACCCAGGCGGTTGAGTTGTTTGTCGAAGCCGACCAGTGGCGCCAGAACCAGATCCAGCGCATCCGGCGTCAGCAGGTCTGACTCATCGTAACGTGGTTCGGCGATGCCGAAGCGGCCGGTGGTCATGATCGACTGCTCGGTAAACGGCGCAAAACGCAGATAGTCGCCGTGAATAACCGGCAGATAGGTGAGCTTGTGTTGATGCCTTGCCCAGTTCAAAGCCGGTCCGGCGTCCATTTCGCCGCGTATCGGCAGGTAAGCGCTGATTCGCCGGGCTTCGGTAAATAGCGGGAGTTGTAATAAATTCTGCAGCAGGAGCGCGGCATGGGCCGCGAGCTGCCCGGCGCCAAGCTGTGAACGTTGCCGTAGCAGGGTTTTTCGGAGGCCGTCGCGTGATTTGCTGTCCATGCTTCCGTGAAAAGTAGGTGGGTATAAACCACCACCGTCGTCGCTGGCGTGCTACCTTGAACCAATCGGTTCAGGTGGGGAGATTGTTACTGAATCAGGCTTTCCGCACGTAGCGGACATGCTCACATCAATCACAAATCATGTTCCCCGGGGTACGAAATTAGGCTCAAGGGATATACCCGACCGGCAAACAAACGGGGCAGAAAATACCCGAAACTTATTGTAGACCAAGCTCGTTCCTTTACCTATTACGGCCTGATCGTTATTTAACTTTACCGCCAGTCTAGACCCGGGCAGTTTGGCATTCAAGCCGAATCTCGTAATTTTCCGGAAATGATTTTCCGGGCTGGTGAATTATTTGATCGCTTCGGCGATTCGGCTTTCCATTTCACCGAGCCGTGCCGAGGTATTCGCCAACGTCGTGGAGCTTTCGCGCAGTTGCAGCAGCTCGTTGGCCATATTCATGGCGATAATGATGGCGAGCTTTTCGACGGACGGATTGCCGCCTTTGGCCTTGATGGCCAGCATTTCGTTGTTGACATGCTCGGCGGCCCGCAGCAGAGCGTCTTTTTCAGACGGCTTGCAGGCAACCTGGAGTTCCTTGCCGAGAAACTTGAGTTTGATCGCGGTCGTTGTTTCGCTCATTAACTGGATTCCATGGCTTTGAGGCGCGTGATCATGGCTTCGACGCGGGCGCGCGCCTGTTCGTTTTTCTCGATCAGCCTTGAGCGCTCCTCGACAAGACTATCCTGTTGATCGCGCAGAGATTCGTTCTCCAGCTTGAGTTTTTCGTGCCGGCTCAACAGCTCGTCGAGCTGGGACTTCAGGTTGTCGAGCTGGGTTTCAATTTGCTTTTCAAGCATTGCTGATCCTGTCGAGACGTGATTAATCGAAAAGCGTTTTGGTCCTCGCGGTAGACAGTCAGGCATGGCTGTCATCGACCGCCCGATAAGCTGAAATTATCACATGCGGACCGTTTCCGCGCTACTGCTAAATGTTAAATGCAGGTAAGATGCCCCGCTCTATGCTAAACCGATGATTCACCTTACAATACCGGACTATGATATCACCGGATTTTGACCAGTTGTCGGACCTGCTCGTAAGGATAGGTTCGGACTATCGAAGCGCCGAAGCGCACGGTATTTTGTGTGGTTTGCTGTGCGTAGGCAAAGGTGCCGATGCGGCAAAAAGCTGGTTAGAGCTGCTGGTGCCGGAAGATTGTTCGCCGGATAACGCCGTTGTCGCCGAGTTCGCCCGCTCCGCCGAGGCGCTGTACCACCAGACGCTTCGTCAATTGAACCACGAAACACTGGGCTTTCGCCTGCTGTTACCCGATGAACAAACAGACCTTGGAGCGCGAACCGAAGCGCTCGCGAACTGGTGTCAGGGTTTTACCTACGGACTCGGGGTCGGTGGCTACAAGGAAGATCCCAAGATCAAGAGGGACACGGTTGAATTAATACGTGATTTCAATGAAATCTCGCGGGCCAGTTACAGTGACCCGGATGCCGGTGAGGAAGAGGAAAGCGCGTTTTACGAAATCGAGGAGTATGTGCGTGTCGGCGTGATGCTGATCATGGAAGAGTTGCAGCCTGTCAAACAGCAAAGCCCGATCGTTCATTAACCAGAGCCCTGTTTATGCCAAGTAAAACCCTGATGAAAGAACTGGCCCGTCGCCGTCGCAACCTGATGAGAACCATGGGGCCGGATTCGGTTGCGATCATTCCCTCTGCGAAAGTCTGCAAGCGCAACAGCGACAGCGAATACCCGTACCGCCAGCACAGCGATTTTTATTATCTCAGCGGTTTTGAGGAACCCGATTCGGTCATAGTGCTGATCCCCGGCCGCGCGCATGCGGAGTTTATTCTGTTCTGCCGCGAACGCGATCCCTTGCAGGAAACCTGGCACGGGCGGCGGCTTGGTGTCGAGCGCGCCCCGGAAGCGCTCGGCGTCGACGATGCTTTTCCGATCGGCGATATCGATGAAATCATGCCCGGGCTGATCGAGGGCCGCGAACGGATTTATTATACGATCGGTCTGGACTCTGCGTTTGATTCAAAAGTCCTTGGCTGGATCAACCGGGTGCGCGCCACCGTGCGTTCCGGCGGCGGCCATGTGCCGGGCGAGTTTGTCGATCTCGATTATCATTTGCATGAAATGCGGCTGTTCAAGAGTCGCAGCGAGCTGAATCTGATGCGGCGTGCCGCCAGAGTTACGGCGATGGCGCAAAAACGCGCAATGCGATACTGCAAGCCCGGTGTTATGGAGTACGAGCTGGAAGCGGAGTTGGTGCACGAGTATCGACGCAACGGTGCGGCGATGTCATTTCTGCCGATCGTCGGTGGCGGTGATAACGGTTGTATTCTGCATTACACGGAAAACGCCGACGAATTGCAGGACGGTGATCTGGTACTGATCGATACCGGCGCGGAAGTGGATTGCTATGCGGGCGATGTGACACGCACGTTTCCCGTCAATGGAAAATTCTCGCCTGCTCAGCGTGAGGTCTATCAAGTTGTGCTGGACGCTCAACTGGCGGCTATCGAGTGCGTAAAACCCGGCAATAAATGGAATGATCCGCATGAAGCGGCTGTCAAGGTGCTTACCCAGGGACTGGTAAAACTCGGTCTGCTGAAAGGCAAAGTCCCAAGCCTGATCAAAGACGAGGCCTACAAACGTTTCTATATGCACCGCACCGGCCACTGGCTGGGTCTGGACGTGCACGATGTCGGGGAATACAAGGTCGACGGTCAGTGGCGCGAGCTGGAGCCCGGCATGGTGGTGACCGTTGAGCCGGGCCTGTATATTTCTCCGGGCAAGGGCGTGCCGAAAAAATATGAAAATATCGGTATTCGTATCGAGGACGATGTGGCGGTGACCAAAGATGGTGCGGAAGTCTTGAGCCACTTGGCGCCGAAATCCATTGATGAAATTGAAAGCTGGATGGCGGGAGGTCGTGTCGGATGACA
>JAGRHW010000343.1 GCA_020444765.1 Gammaproteobacteria bacterium
ACCGAGCAGTGCACTTTCACAGGTGGCAATGCCAGCTCCTCGGCAATCTCGGAATTCTTGATCAGGCGTGCCTCGTCGAGGGTCTTGCCCTTGACCCATTCGGTGAGCAGTGAGCTCGAGGCGATCGCCGAGCCACAACCGTAGGTTTTGAACTTGGCATCTTCGATAATGCCGTCATCGTTCACCTGAATTTGCAGCCGCATCACGTCACCACAGGCGGGCGCGCCAACCATTCCAGTGCCCACATTCGGGTTGTTTTTGTCGAGCACACCGACATTGCGCGGGTTCTCGTAATGGTCGATAACTTTTTCACTATAAGCCATGACAGCCTCCGGTTTGAATCAAAACTTTTAATGATGCGCCCATTCAACAGTATTGAGGTCGACACCGTCTTTGTACATGTCCCACAAGGGGGAAAGCTCTCGCAACTTTTCTACCGCCGAACGCATGGTCTGAACCGTGTAATCGACTTCCTCTTCAGTGGTGAAGCGGCCGAGCGTAAAACGTATCGAGCTATGCGCCAGCTCATCGGAACGCCCGAGCGCCCGCAAAACATAGGAAGGCTCGAGGCTCGCGCTGGTACAGGCCGAACCACTGGACACCGCCACGCCTTTTAGCGACATCATCAGACTTTCGCCTTCGACGAAGTTGAAACTGACATTGAGATTACCCGGAATCCGCTGCACCTCATCGCCGTTGAGGTAGATCTCTTCCATATCCTTCAGGCCGTTCCACAAACGATCCCGCAGCGCGGTGATCCGCTTGTTTTCTTCGACCATCTCTTCGCGGGCATAGCGGAACGCCTCGCCCATACCGACGATCTGGTGTGTTGCCAGGGTGCCCGAACGCAAACCGCGCTCATGACCACCGCCGTGAATCTGCGCTTCCAGACGAACCCGTGGTTTGCGTCGCACGTAAAGCGCGCCAACGCCTTTCGGTCCATAGACCTTATGGGCGCACAGTGACATCAGATCAACATTCATGTCATTGACATCGATGGCGACCTTGCCGGGACTTTGCGCAGCATCGACATGGAACAGAATTTTTCGCTCCCGGGTAATTTTGCCAATCGCAGCGATATCCTGAATGACACCAATCTCATTATTGACGTGCATGATCGAAACCAGCACCGTATCGTCACGCAAAGCCGCCTGAAATTTATCAAAATCGAGCAAACCGTTAGGCATAGGATCAAGATAAGTGATCTCGAACCCCTCCCGCTCAAGCTGCCGGCAGGTATCCAGAACCGCCTTGTGCTCGGTTTTCATGGTGACGATATGCTTGCCTTTTTTCTGATTGAACTGAGCGGCACCCTTGATCGCCAGATTGTCAGACTCGGTTGCACCGGACGTCCAGATGATTTCCCGCGGATCCGCACCTATAAGGTCGGCAACATTCCTGCGCGCTTCCTCGACCAGCTCTTCGGCCTTCCAGCCGAATACGTGCGAGCGTGACGCAGGATTACCAAACGTGCCCTGCATGGTCAGGCAATCACACATTTTTTTCGCCACCCGCTCATCGACTGGTGTGGTGGCTGAATAATCCAGGTAAATTGGAACGTTTACTGTACCCACTAAAAACCCCTCAAGAATTAATTATATCGCACCAGATTCGCTTCAAACATCTGCTTAGGCAGAACCCATTTGCTGTTGAAAAATCACCTTTCGGCCCTCTTCAACCTTGTCCGTGTGGCTCTGAGCATGGCCTGCCTGCTCATCATGGTGAGTATGTTTTTGTTGAATCAGCTCATCCAGGGAAATTCCGCTCAGAAATTCCTCGATCTGCTTGCTCAGCCCTTCCCATAGGTCATGCGTCAGACAACGTCCCTCCTGACCATGACAATTGCCCTTTCCGTGGCAATTGGTGGCGTCGACCGATTCATTGACCGCGCCAATAATATCCGACACGGAAATATCCGTCAGCTCACGGGCAATGCTGTAACCACCACCCGGCCCGCGAGTACTTTTGACAAGCCCGTTCTTTCTGAGCTTGGCGAACAGTTGTTCAAGATACGACAGGGAAATCAACTGCCGCTGGGAAATCTCTGCCAGAGAGACGGGGCCATTATCAGTGCGCAACGCAAGATCCAGCATGGCCGTCACGGCGTATCGTCCACGAGTCGTTAATTTCATATCAATCCCGTTTGCCTTTATAAACGTCAGCAGATTATTTATTATCCGATTAATTTAGTCAAGTATTTGTCCGACTATTTTGATCGGGTATGCACTGCAGCGTCCACAGGCGGCTTTTCTTCACACAAGGACTCATCGTCCAGAAACTCCATATCCAGCGGTTTGATGGCTTCCACACTCTGCCCCATGCGCGACAGGCTTTCGCACATTCTGTCCATGCGCTCATCGAGCAGGTGAATATGGTCCAGCATGGTATTAATCGAACGGGACACCGGGTCCGGCATGTCGCTGGTCAGACCATAAGCATCAAAGCCCATTTTTTCCGCGATTTTCTGGCGGTTTTTATCCTGCTCATCCGCTTTTTTGACAATCCGGCCTGGGATACCGATCACCGTTGCTCCGTCGGGCACTTCTTTCAGCACCACCGCATTGGAGCCGATACGGGCATTTTTTCCGACCCGGAACGGACCGAGTATCTTGGCCCCGGCGCCGACCACCACACCATTGTCGAGTGTCGGATGCCTTTTACCCTTGGCGATACTGGTACCGCCCAGGGTTACGCCCTGATACAGGGTGACGTCATCACCGATCTCAGCGGTCTCACCGATCACCACGCCCAGGCCGTGGTCGATAAAAAAACGCCGGCCGATCGTCGCCCCGGGATGAATCTCAATGCCGGTAAGCCAGCGGGCGATATGCGCCAGAAAACGCGCCGCCCATTTGAGATTGAGTCCCCACAGCTTATGACTCAGGCGATGAAACATAATGGCGTGCAGGCCCGGATAACAGGTCAGGGTTTCGAAAACACTGCGCGCCGCAGGGTCGCGATCGAAAATACTGACGATATCTTCCTTAACCTGTTCGAAAAAACCGACGCGCGGGCTCATGCGTTAAATCCGATTGAAAAGGTGGGATATTATAAACATGCTGGCAGATTCCTCATAGCCCAAACCTTTTTTCTGGGTATAGAAACAATCTAATTGGAGATAGACGAACGCTTCAGGCACTTGTCGGTCGCGCTCAGAATACCCCGCAGAATGCGTAACTCCGATGCATCGGGCCGGCTGCGGTTATAAAACCGTCTTAACCGCCGCATCAGCAGGCGCGGATTGTCCGGATCGAGGAATGCCAGCCCTTCCAGCGTTGCCTGCAGATGCGTGTAAAAACGTTCCATATCTTCCGCAACCGCCGGCTCTGGCGAATCGCTGCCCGGCAAGCCGGTCGGCATCTCCCCGCTCATCCGCAGCTCGTAGGTCACCAGTTGCACGGCGGCGGCGAGATTCAGCGATGGAAACGCGGCGTCGGCCGGAATATGCACACGCCGATGACAAAGCGCGAGTTCGTCGTTGGTCAGGCCCGAGCGCTCGCGGCCAAAGACAAACGCCACCCGCCCGGCCGGCGGCTCCCCGGCAAGCGATTCGGCCGCCTGGCGAATCGTGCAATCTTCCCAGGCCATTGCCCTGGCTCTCGAACTGGTGCCGAACACCAGCGTACAGCCGGTCAGGGCCTGCGCGAGCGTTTCACACACGCTTGCATTATCGAGAATATCGTCGGCGCCGGAAGCGCGCGCCCGGGCCTCATGGGATTGATAGTCACAGGGCTGGACCAGATACAGCTCGGCAAAGCCCATGTTTTTCATGGCTCTGGCGGTGGCCCCGATATTGCCGGCGTGCGTGGTGTTGACCAGTACAATTCGTACAGTGTGTTTCATGAGTCCTGTTCGCGATTCAGTTTTACGGGTGGCTCTGCTATTCTACACGCCGCTTGACCACCCCAACAGCCAAAGGCCTCTCGAATGCATCCCATGCTCAATATCGCCGTGCGTGCCGCGCGCAATGCCGGGCGAATCATAACGCGCAATATGAACCGTATCGATACGCTCGAGATCGATGTCAAACAGCGCAACGACTACGTCACCGAAGTCGATCGTCAGGCTGAGGCGGAAATCATCCAGACCCTGCACCGCGCCTATCCGGACCATGCTTTCTGGGGCGAGGAAACCGGCAAACAGGGCGACAGCGATTTTATCTGGAT
>JAGRHW010000344.1 GCA_020444765.1 Gammaproteobacteria bacterium
TCCAGTCCCCTGAGCATTCCCTTGATAGCGTGTTCAAGAAGTTCCTCGTCGGATACTTCCTCAACATAATTGTTTTTGATGCGGGTAAAAACATCTGTAAAGGTGCGCAGTTGCGCCAGTGGCAAGGTATCGGTTTTTTCGCGGGTTGCCATGACCGTATGGCCGATAGTAAGGGACGCGCCGAGGACGATGCCCATTAAAATCAGCATTATTGAACGGGATCGAATTGACATTTACATCTCCTGAGCCGGGCAAACAGCCTTGGCAAACGTTTTAATCATGAGAACTGGTCGAGTGTAACACTCAAAACCTTATTGGGACTCTAAGATACTTGTTTTTGCAAATTGCATTTGTGGCGTAATCCACTGTCCAGGGTCGACAGGTACGGCGTTTTCGCGTATTTCAAAATAGAGTCCACTCTCACTCAGACCACCGGTATCACCAACAGTTGCAATAACCTGGCCTTTGGCAACGTCTTCCCCGGTGTCGGTAAAGTGGTCACGGTTACCGCCGTAGAGACTCATAAAGCCATTGCCGTGGTTGATAATCAATAACATACCAAATCCATTCAGCCAATCGGCATAAACAACTTCACCACTGGCTACGGCCTGGATTTCCCGACCTTCGGGGGCGCTGAAAAAGAGACCGTTCCATTGCAATTTACCCCCGGATTTCGGTTGTCCGAATTTTACACTCAAGTTACCTTCAACCGGCCAGGGGAGTTGACCTTGCTCGGCGGAGAAAGCGGATCTCAATTTCTTGTTGCGCAGATCCAGCTCGACCACCAGGGCTTGCAGCTTTTCGATATTCTCTTCCAGTGAGGATATCTGGTCCTTTTTGGCGATGATGCCAGATTCCAGTTGAGCGACCAAGCGTTTACGTGCACGTTGCTCAACCGTTTGAGCTTGTTTTGACTGTGTAAGTTTTTGTTTGCTCGAGAGCAGAGATTTCCGTGTTCGAGCAACTTGCAGGTGGGTTTCAGCGAGTTTTTGGACGCTGTAAAGCGTGGTTGAGATCTCTTTCTGCCTGGCCCGGGAATAATAATCGGCATAAACCGACAGGCGGCTGAAGGTTTGCGGGTCATCGTGGGTCAAAGCCAGCTGGATGCCGGTTTGTCGGCCCATGCGATAGGCTGCGCGTAACTGTTCCGCCAGCCTGGCCTTTTGTTGGCGGGTGTTCCGGCGCTGGATAACCAGGTCGGACTCGAGGCGTTCCAATTCTTTTTGGCTATAAGTAATTCGCTTTTCCAGCGCGCCGATTTTGCTGCCCAGACGTTTCAGTTGCTGGTCGTGGTTTTTTAACCTGGATTTAATTTCTTCGCGCTTGCTTTGATCGATTCGTATTTCTCTATCCAGTGTTTCGATTTGTTTCTGGGATTTTTGCAACTCCTGGGTATAGCTGTCGCGCTCACCGGCCACTGCCGGTCCGGTCAGTGAAAACACGGCCAGCATTGCCAAATGGCTGAAAAAGGTTTTTTTCATAGACCCCGACAATGAATGGATACTGCAGGCAAGCGGTGATTTGAATGCATTACGGGAAGTATTAATAGTAAGTATCGATACATTATATAGTGTAGTCGCTTTTCCCGGGTTAATTGTTGGTAAAGGCAATACCCGGGGCTCTTTCGAAGATCATGACTGGCGCAGCTGAAAAATCCTAGTCCGGAAGTTCCAGCGGTGGTTTGCCGGCCCGTTTTCTCAGCCAGTTCAGGCCCCGGAAAATCGACGGATTGCTGACGATTTTCCTTTCCAGCCTGTATTTTCCGGGAAAGTTACACAAAGACAAGCCGATCAGGATGGTCAACAGCCCCTGGCCCGGTAATACCAGCATGGCAATACCGAGCAGGATAAGAATCACGCCGGAGATGTTTTTCAGTAAAACCAGGATGGATTCGGTAAATGAGCGCGGATTGCTGGCATCATGGCGGATACGTTTTGCATAGACAAAATAGTCCACCGGTAGCCGGGAAACCAAAATTGGGATGACGAAAAGCGAGCCGACAAAAAACACGGCGGACAGTACGCTGACCAGAGCGACAATACTCTGATGGTCGCCCAAAAACGCGGTCAAAGTTTCCATGGCCGAAGTTTATGGGCGAATACCTGAAAAACAAAATGGAAAATCAGCAAGCCGGGTTGAAACCGTGCAGGTGGTTGATAATTAATCGAGCCAGTTGATTTCACGGGCGGTGAATTCATTGATCACCACCTGATTCAGACTCCGGGCCATCTCTGAGCGTTGCGGTGCAAGCGGCACATGACCGGCCATGATTTCCGCCAGACGTTGCGGGTAAAGCGGCTTGTGACCGGGATCGGCAAAGCCGGCCGGGAAGACAGGAAAGCCTGCATGGTCGTATTTGTCCGTGGCGCCCACGGTATGCAGCAGTTCATGACTGATCACGATATTGTTCTGCGCGGTCTGGCGTTTTTTCGCAAAGGCATAGACCACCCCGAGCAGGCCTTTTTGCAAGCCCAATGAATGGCGTAGCGGTTTGCCTTCCTCGCCCTGCTGATAGATGACGAACATGCGAACCCGCTCCAGATTGGATTTATCGTCTGGGGTGTGGCGAAACGCCCACCAACGCAGCTTCAGGCCCCACCCGATGGTTTGCCAGGGATTCTGCTGATCCGGCAAAACCGGTGGCAGCGTATCGACCGTCGGACCGAGCGTGACCTGTACCGGTTTGCTGACGAACAGCTGATACCGTTTAGCTTCCCGGGCCGCCCATTGCTCGATGATTGAGAAATCACTAGCTGACAGCTTGTCGATATAAGATTGCGTAGCGGCCTGGCCGTCGCCGTTGATCGGAAAGATCACCACGTCCAGCGGTTTGTTCCAGCTGCGGGTAAAGCGATACTGATGCAGCGTATAAAACGCCGCGAACAGCAGGGCCAGGAACAACAGGCCGACCCGGATATTGGTAAATGTGAACAAGCGCACAGGGTTTTTGCTATAGTGATTTTAACGAAGGCATCCTGACTTTTAACGACAGTTTTTATCATTGCTTGACGCGCCAGCCGGCACTGACGAGAGTTTTATGAAACACAACAACACCCCCAAAACCATCAAGCGCAGCGAATATAGCGCACCGGACTTTTTACTCGACAGCGTCGATCTGCAGTTTCATCTGATGGAGGACGTCAGCCGGGTAAGCAGCAGACTGACACTGCGAAAAAATCCGCACAGTACGAGTCAGGACCATACCCTGCGCCTCGACGGAGAGGACTTGAAACTACTCTCCGTCACGCTGGACGGAAACAGGCTGGAGCCGGCATGCTATTCGGTGAATGACACGAGTCTGACGATTCCGGATGTCGGGGACACTTGCATCCTTGAGATAGAAACCGAGTGCGAGCCGCAAAACAATACCCGGCTCGAAGGTTTATACAAATCGAGCGGTAATTTTTGTACGCAGTGCGAGGCCCAGGGGTTTCGGCGTATTACCTATTTTCCAGACCGGCCGGATGTGATGGCGGTCTGGCGCGTTTCGATTACCGCCGAGAAAAAGTCTTATCCGGTGTTGCTGTCGAATGGCAATCTGGTCGAGCGGGAAGAGCTGGACGGCGGCCTGCATCGTGTCTGCTGGGAAGACCCGTTTCCCAAGCCGAGTTATCTGTTTGCGCTGGTGGCCGGTGACCTGGCCTGTATTTCGGACACATTCACCACCGCATCGGGCAGATCGGTCAAGCTGAATATTTACGTCGAGCCGCACAACAAGGACAAATGCGACTGGGCCATGCAATCGCTAAAAAAATCCATGGCCTGGGACGAGACGAGATTCGGTCTCGAATATGATCTGGACATCTACATGATCGTGGCGGTCGATGATTTCAATATGGGCGCGATGGAAAACAAGGGGCTGAACATTTTCAACTCCAAGTTTGTCCTGGCCGACCGGAAAAGCGCGACCGATACCGATTTTGAAGGCATCGAAAGTGTTATCGGGCATGAATATTTCCACAACTGGACCGGCAACCGCGTGACCTGCAGGGACTGGTTTCAACTGAGTCTGAAAGAAGGCCTGACTGTTTTCCGCGACCAGGAATTCAGCTCGGACATGAATTCACGTGCGGTCAAGCGCATCCAGGATGTGAGACAACTGCAAGCCCGGCAGTTCCCTGAAGACGCCGGACCGATGGCGCATCCGATCCGTCCTG
>JAGRHW010000345.1 GCA_020444765.1 Gammaproteobacteria bacterium
CGCTGAAGATTCATCAATTTGTTTTCTGCAGCACGCATTCTGACAAGGTATTCCTCGGCCAGCTCGCGCTGATCGCGAACCTCGGTGCTGCGTTCTTCAAGCGACTCCTGAAGCGCGGCCCGTTGCAGGTCCAGACCCTCTTCCGCCTCCTGCAGCTCGAGCTTGAGCTGACTGATGTACCGGTCACGTCCATCCAGCTTGGCTTGCATTTTCTGCTCATAACGCCAATGCTGCCGGACAGCGATGATCTTCCTCCAGAACCAGCCTATCGGGATACCCAGCAGCGCAGCGGCAAGGATACAGAAAAGTACGTTAGATAAAAGGTAGTTCATGAGCTTGTGTCTTTGCGGATTTCTATACGGCGGTTTTTATAACGTCCTTCCCGCGTCTCATTACTGGCGATGGGTTGCGTGTCACCAAGGCCCTGCACCTTGAGCCGGGCTTCTTCGATGCCGGCATCCATCAGGTAATGTTTGACTGACAACGCGCGTTGCGTGCTGAGATAGCGATTTGAATCGGGGTCACCGGCGCTATCGGTATGACCTTCGATGGTGATCCTGAGCTCAGCGTCATTTTGTAAGCGTTCAAGCAGACGATCCAGCGCCTCGTAACTGTCCGCCGTAAGATCAGCCGAGTTGTAGCCGAAGTTGACCGCCAGCAGTTCACTTTCCGGCTCATCGTCTATGACCGGTTTTTCCGTATCGGCGACCTTGTCTTGTGAATCCTCAACGGGTTCGACAATATCAAATTTAAAGACGGTATCCGGAATCAACGACGCCAGTTTCTTGCTGACGCTATTGTCGATTTCCGGAGTTGCGCTTTCGATCTTGAAATGGAGCTTACCGCCCGTCAGCGAAAATCCGGGGGTTTGGTATTCTTCACGCAAATAGGCCGTGGCATCGGGCAGCCCGGCCAGCAAACCGAGATCAGCGATTTTATCGTCATAGACGATCCGGTCCTCAAGCGAATCCGCCTTATAGGCCTCTTTTAATCGATTTGCGTAATTCTCGCTTTTATAAAACTCCGGCAGCTTGCCATCAAGCTCAAGCCTTCCCCCTTCGAGGCTGGCCGCCAATGACGGCTCGGCTCTGACAGCCAACTCCCCTTCGACCAGCCTGCCATCGTCAAACAGGGTATTCAGAGCTTCCATAATCTGCTGTTTTCTCTCCTGACTGTCGACCGCACCGGAAAGCTCGGCTTTATCCCGGGTCAGCAGCATATGCAAGTCCGGTCGCTTGTTATCCCTGAGCAGGGTTTCAAGCAGAGCTGGCAAATGCGCAATCCAGGCCGGATCGTGGTCGCTCGCATCATGCAATGCGAGCCTGTAGGACAGCTGGCCGTTCCGGTAATGCTCGCTGAGCAGCTCCCAGATTCTGGCCTGTTCAGTACCTTGCGGCAGTTCGGCGCTGACATCCGCACGGTTTTTCGCCAGTTTGAGCAACAGGGAAGCCTCTGGCTCAGCTATCTCACCCGAACCCTGTGGCTGTGACTCGACATTCAGGGAGCCGGTGCCTATCCCAGGGTTGACCATCGCAGCGACGGCATCCCGCAAGCCACCTTCGAACTGGCGGTTGACGCTGAACCAGATCAATGCCGCCAGCCCCAGTACCGACAGCAAAATCATCATCCATGAACCCGTGGTGCGTGCGCTACTCATTTAACGTGACTCAATTACCTTGAAAACATCATTGATAAACCCGGAAAACACTGAATTTTGGTAAAACACAGACAGATCGCCTGACCCGGCAATACATCGCATAACGCCGGTTAAGAATGTCATGTTATGCCAGAGGAGTTAGAGATTTTCGTCTTGCCGGCACTAATGTCAAGTTAATGTCACTCAATGCCTAGACCGTTTGGATATAACCCGGACGCTTTCTGTTGCGTGCCTGGCACTGTTTAAAAACAGGGGAATCCTGTACTACGGAGGCCTTATTCTAACGTAAGTCGCGGCAATTAACGAAATGTAACACCTTGAACCCTGTCTATTGAGTAATATCTCTCAGTCATGATTCACACTTTAGATCGAATCCGGCGCCGGTAAATTGACCCCGGGGTTAGAATAACGCAACTCCAAGTTATTACTGACTATTCACGGACAAATATAAATACCCTGAGTTTTCAAAAGCTTCTGGTAAATCTCCGTGAAAATAAAATCAACCCCCGGGTAAATAGAATGATGAAACACACAGCCACCAAGTCCCTATCCAGTTTAGCGGCATTATCGTTGCTGACCGGCCTGCTTGTCGCATGCAACTGGGTAGACTCCACCGGCCGCCAGTCAAACACCAAACCAACCATTGTCCTTGATGACGGTACACCGGCCGATGGGTTTTCGCTGAATATCAACGAGCAGTCCTCCATCATTATCGATCCGAGCGCCAGCTCCGATGATGACGGCAGAATCGTTTCCTGGAGTTGGGGCTCCACGCCGACAGCCGCCGGCGCCCTGGATTTCTGCGCCAATGTCGATGGTTTCAACAGTCAGTATGCAGCTAACTCCCTCCGTGAAGCCTGTACTGACGAACAGCAATGCGAACTCAGCGTAGTCACGGAAGAAGTCGATAAAACCGAGGAAGAACTGGCCGAGGACACGCTCAATGCCCAGCAAAACGGTTCGACCGGTCAGGTACCGACCAAAAAAACCGTCTTTACAATCACCACACCACAGCTTAAAGCACCTATCGGCCTGACCTACCGGATCACCGCCAAGGACAACGACGGCGGCACCGGCGACGCCGAAGTCGGTTTTTGTCTGATAGCGATCAACGAAGCACCGCAGGCCAACGATGACGCCTACACCGTTATTGAAGGTGTGGAAAAAGTGATCACCGCAAACGACGCGGCAAACCTGCTGAGTAACGACATCGACGATATCGATGTCACCAACCAGCCGCTCAGTATCAACGCCGTGCCGCTCGAATACCCGCAGCTCCCGCAAAGCTTCAACCTGGGTACCGACGGCAGCTTCAACTATTACTACCCGGCGGACCCCACGCGACCCGGCGGCGAGGAGCAACTCGATTCATTTGTCTATGAGGTGACTGACGGTATTCATGTTTCACAAGCCAGAGTCAATCTGCGAGTGGTAACAGTGGATGATCCGCCTGTATTGACCGCTGACATACCCGATCAAACCTATTTTGCCGGAATAACCAAATCCTTTGATTTCAGAAAGTATTTTCATGATCCGGAAGACGCGACGCTGACCTTTTCGGAAGAGACCGGCAGCCTGCCTGCCAGCTTCGACAGACCACAGCTGGCACAAGGAAAGCTCACCAGCAAGCCGACCAACGAGGAAATCGGCCAATATAACATCACTCTGGCGGCAAGTGACGGCAATACCTCTATTGAAGACTCATTGCTGCTGACAATCGTCGGCAACAAACCTCCGGTTATCAGTAACATTCCTGCCCAGACCGGCAGTATCGGCCAGACTTTCAGTCTGGATATTGCCAAGTACGCCAGCGACACCGAAAAACAACCGCTCACGTACAGCATATCCGGCAATCCGGCTTTTCTCAGTTTGAAGGGCTCAGTCATCCAGGGCAAACCCACGACTACCGGCTCCTGGAATATCACGGTATCCGTCTCGGACGGCTTTAACGCCAAGGTTTCAAAAACCTTTAAGCTGACGGTGGTCAATTCACCGCCGACTGCAAAAAATATCCCGGACCAAAGCGCCGGATTGAACCAGAACTTCTCTCTCAATGTCTCGGGCTACTTCTCCGATCCTGATGGACAGAAGTTAAGCTACAGTATTTCCGGCAGCGGCGCCTCATACGTCAATATCAACAGCTCCGGCGTAATCAGCGGCAAATTCACCAAAGTCGGCACCTTCACCATCAAGGTCACGGCATCGGATGGCGCAGCCTCTGCCAGCAGTGACTTCGACGTCAAGGTGAACAATCCGTCGCCGGTGCTCAAGTCGGATATTCCGGATAAAACAACCACCGCCGGCGATTCCTTCACCTACAACGTTTCGACGTACTTCAGCGATCCGAATGGTGACAGTTTGACGTTCTCCGCCAGTGGCCTGCCAGGTTCTCTGAGTATCAGCGGCGCGGGCATAATCAGCGGTGCGACAACACTGACCGAGGCTAACGTTTACTCG
>JAGRHW010000346.1 GCA_020444765.1 Gammaproteobacteria bacterium
TGATCGTCATCCTGTCGCCACTGCCCGACCCGGCAAGCTGGCCCTATCTGCTGGCCGGTACACTGTTGCACACCGCTTACCAGTTCGTCCTGCTGCTGGCTTACCGGATCGGCGATCTGACGCAGGTCTATCCGATTGCCAGAGGTTCCGCGCCGATCCTGGTCGGCGCGACCTCCGTGCTGTTGCTGGGTGTTGAATTGAGCGTTGCGGAATTGTCGGCGATCGGCATCATCGGCGTCGGCATCATGAGCCTGAGTCTGGTCCAGCAATCCGACGGGCTCAGAAATCTCCGCGCCGCATTGCTGGCCCTGCTGACCGGTATGTTTATCGCGGCCTACTCGCTGGTCGACGGCCTCGGCGCGAGGGCCGCCGGTACCGCGACCGGATTTTATGGTTGGTTAAGCATTGCCAACGCGCTGGTTTTCGGCGTGTTTATCGCCCTGAAAAGACCATCGGTTGCCAGCCAGATTGTTTACTCCGCCAAGCGCGTTTTTTTTATTGGTGGCAGCGCATCCTTTGTCGCCTATGTGCTGGTTATCTGGGCGTTTACCCAGGCGCCGATTCCACTGGTGACCGCGTTGCGCGAAACCAGTATCGTATTCGCCCTGTTGATCGGTGTCTTTTTTCTGCGGGAACGCATCAATCTGGCCAAGGTCCTGGCCACGATGACGACAATAATCGGCGCCGCGATGCTGCGGTTTGCAAAACATTCATAACGAGGTAATACATGCAGGTCATTTTGGGAACCATGACATTCAGCGATCAGGTCGATCGCGATACGGCGGCGCAAATGATCGGCGAATTCAAGGCCGCCGGGCACCACGAACTGGATACGGCCTATGTGTATAACAAGGGCAATACCGAGCTTCTGCTGGGCGAATTGAATCGCACCGGCGTGCTGGACGACACCTACCTCGCGGGCAAGGTCAATCCGCGCAACGAAGCAGGTCTGACCCCCGAGGTGGTGGACCGGCAACTGAGCACCTCGCTCGAACGCCTGGGCAAGGACAGCCTCGATCTGTTTTATTTACACATGCCCGATTTGCATACACCTATCGCCACCACGCTGGAAGCGGTCTTCCGCCATTACCAGGCCGGCCGGTTCCGGCATTTCGGACTGAGCAATTACGCCGCCTGGCAAGTTGCCGAGATCGTCGAACTGTGCCGGCATAACGGCTGGATGGAACCCATCGTCTATCAGGGCATGTACAACGCCCTGACCCGTGACGTCGAACGGGAATTACTGCCGTGCCTGAAAAATTACGGGATTAAGTTTTATGCCTACAACCCTCTGGCGGGCGGGCTGCTGAGCGGCAAATACCGCTCAGTCAACGAAAAACCGCAAGCAGGCCGCTTTGCAACCTTTGACGAATACCCCGCCCGTTACTGGAAAGCAGATTACTTTTCGGTGATCGACACGATCGCCGAGGCCTGCAGGAGCGAAAATATCGCACCGGCCGCCGCTGCGATCCGCTGGCTGATCCATCACTCAAAGCTTGCCGACGACCCGACCGGGCACGGCGTCATTCTCGGCGCAAGCTCGCTCGCGCACCTTCGGCAAAACCTGACCGCCTGCGAGGAAGGCCCTTTGCCGGCAGCTATTGTCGAAGCACTCGATGCAGGCTGGGAAGAGGTCCGACCATCTTGTATCAAGTACTTCAGGCCTTGAGTGTTTTCCCCGGCTAAGGCGTTTGGCACTGGATCCCCGACTAAAGCGTTCGGGGATGACAACCTGGGAGCACGTGGAAAACCTGGACCGCCGTCATTCCCGCGCAGGTGGGGATCCAGCTGCGGACTGTCAGGTCATGACCAAGCCTGCATTTGCAAACCAAACAACTGGATCCCCGACTAAAGCATTCGGGGATGACGACCAAGGGGCACGTGGAAAACCCTGACCACCGTCATTCCCGCGCAGGCGGGAATCCAGTTGCGGACCGTCAGCTCATGACCAAACCTACATTTGCAAACCAAACAACTGGATCCCCGACTAAAGCATTCGGGGATGACGACCAAGGGGCACGTGGAAAACCCTGACCACCGTCATTCCCGCGCAGGCGGGAATCCAGCTGCGGACCGTCAGCTCATGACCAAGCCTGCATTTGCAAACCAAACAACTGGATCCCCGACTAAAGCATTCGGGGATGACGACCTGGGAACGTGTGGAAAACCTTAACCGCCGTCATTCCCGAGCCCCGTCGGGAATCCAGTTGCGGGCTGTCCGACAAACCTAAACTACCGGTGTCCGCCCACGCATCACCTCGGTAAACACCGGTCTGTCGACATTGGCGCCGGTCAGAATCACCGCGGCGCGTTTTGGTGGTTTATCGGCGCTGTCCTTGATAAGCGCGGCCAGAGCCGCGGCGCCCGCACCTTCGGCCAGGTTGTGCGTGTCGGTGTAATAGATACGCATCGCATCGGCGATTTCGTCGTCGCTGACGCTAACAATCCGCGTCGCACCCTTGCATATTATCGCCAGGGCTTCGGGCTGGGGCTCGCGGCAGGCCATACCGTCAGCGAAGGTATTCGCGATGTCGGTCGTTATAAGCTTTCCTGCCTCGAACGACCGCGCGAAGGCGGGCGCATTTTCCGCGACAACGCCGATTATCTCGGTTTTCAGCCCGAGCAGATCGCGTACAGTGATCAGCCCGCAGATTCCCGAGCCCATGCCGATCGGCACATAAACCACATCAAGATCGGCATGACTTGAGAAAAGCTCCAGCGCATAGGTCGAAACCCCGAGCACCAGCTCACGGTGAAACGACGGAACCATCTGATAACCGCGCTCATCGGCCAGTTGCGCGGCGAGCCTGCGGCTTTCATCAAAATCCCTGCCGGCAATGACAAGTTCGCCGCCAAAGGCCTGCATGGCCGCATTTTTTTCGCTCGAATTGCCTTCGGGCACGACGATCAACGCGGGAATGCCAGCACGCGAGGCACCAATCGCAATCGACTGCCCGTGGTTACCGCGCGTCGCGGTGACCAGGCCGGCCGGTTTCCCGGCGCCGCGACACAGTGCGTCGATATAGACCAGCCCGCCACGCGCCTTGAAAGAACCCGTCGGAGTATGGTTTTCGTGCTTGACGATGACATCGACGCCTGTGCGTCCTGCCAATAGCGGCCAGCGATAGGCCGGCGTGGGCGGCACCAGGGTCCGGACAATCCGCTTCGCCTGCTCCAGCTCGTCCATTGTAAAAAGCGTCATGATTTCTCCAATGCTGAACCTGCCCGGATAGTGGCAGACGGACACGCACGGCGCTATCAAAAAACTGACCTGAATTGTTGATCCGGCAATTGACAGGGCTGCATTATCACAGCATCGGTGCTAGTTTGAACCTGAAGCTGTCGTCAGGAATTTGCCTGCCGCTGTTGTGCCACTACCGGACTTATCCAAAACCCGGTTTTCTTCAGCAACGTATCAACACTTGATCCTGGTCATCTTCGGATCGTAAAGCGCGGTCAGGTGCATGTCGCACGGCCGTCGCTCCCCAGCGATATCCAGTTCGTATTCGCCGCTTTCGAGAAACTTGCGGTCAACGCCGGCGGCATTGCGCACATAACCGTAACCGATATTTTTCTCAACGGTATAACCATAACCGCCGCTGCTCAGCCAGCCGACGCGCTGGCCGTTTCTGTAAATCGTTTCGCGGCCGAAAAGCATGATCGAAGGGTCATCCACGGTAAAGGCGGCAAACATTTTTTTCAGGCCGGTTTGTTTTTGTTCTTCCAGCGCCCGGCGGCCATGAAAATCCAGATCGGTCTTCAGTTTTACCGCCCAGCCCATGCCGGCTTCCAGCGGCGTGGTATCGGGTGAAAGATCGGAGGCCCAGGCCCGGTACCCCTTCTCCAGCCGCAGACTTTCAATGGCCCGGTAACCGGCATTGCACAATCCGAATTGCCGGCCGGCCTGCTGCAGCTGCTGATAAACATTCAGCGCTGATTCGACGGGAATATGCAACTCCCAACCCAGTTCGCCCACATAAGTCACGCGCAGGGCGCGCACCACACTGCCTGAAATGCATATTTCCTGTGTGGTACCGAAAGGAAACCCCTGGTTGGAAACATCATCGCCGGTTACCGCCGACAGCAGCTCGCGGGCATGCGGCCCCATCAG
>JAGRHW010000347.1 GCA_020444765.1 Gammaproteobacteria bacterium
TCATGCTCGTCCCGCTCGGCGTGTCGACGGTGACGCTTGGATTCGGCTACCTCCTCGCGTTCGACGACCCCCCGCTCGACCTCCGGTCGACCTGGGTCATCATTCCGCTCGCCCACGCGCTGATCGGTGTGCCCTTCGTGGTTCGCATCGTGTTGCCCGTGCTGCGCCACATCGATGCCGAACTCCGCGAGGCGGCCGCCGTACTCGGGGCGTCGCCGCGCCGAGTGTTGTACGAGATCGACCTACCGATCGGCGGGCGGGCGTTGGCGGTGGGAGCAGGATTCGCGTTTGCCGTGTCGTTGGGCGAGTTCGGCGCGACGAGCTTCCTGGCTCGCCCGTCGACCCCGACGGTTCCACTGGCCATCTTCCGACTGCTCGGGCGGCCCGGCGAGCAGCTCTATGGACAGGCCATGGCCTTGAGCGTGGTCCTGGTGGCGCTCACGGCGATCTCGGTGTTGGCCCTCGAACGGATGAGGGGTCGTGCTCAGTCCGGCTTCTGATGACGCACTCGTCCTTCGCGGTGTTGTCCGCCGCTTCGGCTCGGTCGTGGCCGTCGACGCGGTCGATCTCGACGTCGCAGCGGGGGAGATACTCGCGGTGCTCGGCCCGAGCGGTTGTGGCAAGAGCACCCTGCTACGCGTCATCGCGGGCCTCGAGCCCACCGACGGAGGCCACGTGTCGTGGCAGGGGAGACGTCTCGACCGGCTCGCCACCCACGAGCGCGGCGTTGGGCTGATGTTCCAGGACCACGCGCTCTTCCCGCATCGAGATGTTCGCGCCAATGTCGCGTTCGGGTTGCGGATGGCGAGGATCCCCCGCGGCCGGCGCGCCGAGCGCGTCGCCGAAGTGCTCGAACTGGTCGGATTGAGCGGCTATGACGATCGGCGGGTCGAGACGCTGTCCGGCGGCGAGGCACAGCGCATCAAACTCGTCAGCGAACTGGCCAAGGCCCGGCCGCAGGTCCGCGACCCGCGTTCGGCCCGGCAAAATCATCAAACCCTGTACATACTGGATGAACCGACTGTCGGCTTGCATATGGCGGACGTGGAAAAACTTATCCATGTGCTGCATCGTCTGGTCGAGGCCGGCAACTCGGTCATCGTTATCGAACACAATCTGGACCTGATGGCCGAAGCCGACTGGATGATCGACATGGGACCGGAAGGCGGCAAGGCCGGCGGCAAACTGGTTGCGCAGGGAACGCCGCAAAAAGTCGCCGCTTCCAAACGTTCCAGAACCGCAGCATTTTTAAAACCCCTGCTCCGGCCGCAGAAAACACATGCATAAGCTGCTGTTGAACGGCGCCATTTACGAGGATTTTATACGGGAGGAAATCCCGAAAACCCGGCGCTTTCTGTGGATCGTCACCGCCGACATCAAGGATATGCACGTCGATAGCGGCAAGGGTTTTCAGCCCTTTCTCGCCCTGCTGGCCGAACTCGTCGAACGCGGGGTTGCCGTTCGCCTGATTCACGCCAAGGAACCGGGACCGCGATTTCGCGACGATTTCGACCGCCAGCAATCGCTGATCGACAACGAGTTGTTCGAACGGATTCTCTGCCCGCGCGTTCACACCAAGGCGATTATCATCGACGGCCGATTGGCCTTCGTCGGTTCACCCAACCTGACCGGCGCCGGCATGGGTGCGAAAAACGCCAGGCGCAGAAACTTCGAGGCGGGCATGCTTTTCGACGACCAACAACAGATAAACGAACTGACAAACTGGATCGACAGCTTGTATCTCGGCGAATTCTGCCGTGACTGCCAACGGCGACAATACTGCCCTGACCCTATTATCGAGAATTTGCAAAGAGATACGGTCTGAGAGAACGAAGAAGTCATCGCCTTTAAGCGACACCTTCCAAACAAGCACTTCGTCACCCCGAATGCTTTAGTCGGGGAAACGTCATCCCCAAGTTGTTCTGTCGGGGATCCAGCGCCTCCATCGGACAGCTCGCTGCTGGATTCCCGCCTGCGCGGGAATGACGGCGAAGCAACTCGTCCAATGCAACCACTTCGTCATCCCCGAGTGCTTTTGTCGGGGATCCAGTGTCGCCACCGGACAGTCCGCTGCTGGATTCCCGCCTGCGCGGGAATGACGACGAAGCAACTCGTCCACTCCAACCACTTCGTCATCCCCGAATGCTTTAGCCGGGGATCCAGCAGACATCACCTTTCCAGACGACCAATCCGCCGCCTGTCAGGGGAAAACCAGATCGCACTGACCCAGCAGATTTTGCTCGGGCACGGTTCCCCAGAAACGGCTGTCACGGCTGTTATCTCGCCAGTCGCCGAGCATAAACAGGTGGTCTTCAGGCACGTCCAGTGTCTCCATGCTACGCGAGATCTCTCGTTGCCGCCGGGTCGGCGGTACCTCGAGTGTCAACGACATCTTGCCGTTACGAATCACCTGCCCGTCCCGAATGGCGATTCTATCGCCACCGAAACCGGCTATGCGTTTTACATAAACCTGGCCAGGTTCCTCCACCGAGCGGAATACAGCGACATCGCCGATAGCAGCCTGTTTCCGCAAGAAATAGTGCGTATCGACCACGACGTAATCGCCCTCTCTGAGCAAGGGATTCATGGAATTCGACGCAAGACGAAAACTTTCAAAGCCCATCACGTCACCGCGAAACGCAAGCTGAGCCCATTGCACAAGCACCATTACAAGTGCAAACGACACATAAACGCCGAGGTGATTGTATTTTTTCGGAATACGCGGGTTTTGCCGTCGAGCCAGGAGATAGGCATCAAGAATCAGATAACCGAAACCAAGAAAGGTTACAAAGATAAGCAGATAAAATCCGGGCAGTGAGGATGCCAGTCCACTCAGACCGATCGCCAGCAATAGTCCGTAAACGACCGCCAGCAAACCCAGGCCGCGCCGGGCGCGTCCGGCATACACATGCCCCAGGCCCGGAAAGATCAGTGACAGGATGGCGGCCAGCCAGGGCCGGGTGATTGCGTCGTTCAATGACAGTAGTCCGTTCGGCGAACGTATCAGTGTCCGTAACACAGCGTATTTTTTCAAGTATTTGCAAGTACTTTTATCATTGTTCAAGCCTCCTGGCTTTGGTTACACTTGCAAACGCCCGTTTCCCTAAAGCCTCCGACCCGATAACGGTAATGAAAAAATTTTTACTTTACGCCCTGCTTGCGATAATCATCATCGGCCTTGGCACTTTTCTGTTTATAAAGCCGGCCAATCACTCACCGCAGGATGCCGGCGACGAATCCGTGCCCATGCCCTGGGATGTAAAAACATTTGATGACGGCAGTGCGGAGATTTTCGGCGTTCACCTGGGTTTTACCACCTTGCAGGAGGTGATCGATGCCTGGGGCATGCCGGACAGCATCGGCCTGTTTGCCGAACAGGACGAACCGCAATCTATTGAAGTTTTTTTTACCACCGCGCCGATCGGCCCGATGAAAGCCAAGGTGGTCCTGACCCTGTCACTCACCGACCAGGAACTGGAGCGAATGTTTGCCAACGCCAGCGGACAAAGCGGCACCGCCAGCGGCGCCAGCCGTTATATTCTCAAGGATGAGGATCAACGCGCGCTGCTGGAACACCGGATCGGCAATCTGACTTATATCCCCGCCTACAAGGGGCTCGAAGCGGAATATTTCGAAACCCGGCTCGGCAAGCCGCAGGCGACCCACCAGGAAACCGAAACCGCTGTCAGCTGGTTTTATCCGGCCCGCGGCCTGACTCTGCTGATCGACGACAAGGGGCCTGAAGTTTTTCAGTACCAGAATCCGGGGGATTTTAATATGCCGGCCGAGGCCAGACCTTATGAGTGACCTCTCCGTAGGCCGAATGCTGCGCCGTCGCTGGGACATGCTTGCAGGTCTGCCGGGCGGCAAATGGCTGTTCAGCAAATTGCTAGGCATTATCGTCCCTTATACCGGCGCGCTCGGCGCGAAGGTTCAGCACCTGAGTCCGGGGCATACTATCGTCTGCCTGCACGAACGGCGCGGGGTGCGCAACCACCTGGGCTCGGTACACGCCATCGCGCTGGCCAATCTGCTGGAAGTATCCACCGGGCTTGCAGTATTATCCGGTATGCCGGATGACGCCCGTGGTATTCTGGTCGGCCTGG
>JAGRHW010000348.1 GCA_020444765.1 Gammaproteobacteria bacterium
GCCTATGTGCCTGAAGGGCGGGGTGTGTTTCCAAACCTGACCGTGCGTGAAAACCTCATCATGTCGGCGCGACCCGGGACCGATGGACGTAATGACTGGACATATGAGCGGGTGCTCAATAGGTTTCCGCGGCTGACTGAACGCTTGACCAATTATGGCAATCAACTATCCGGCGGAGAGCAACAAATGCTTTCAATAGGCCGTGCGCTGATGACTCACCCTGACCTGATCATACTGGATGAAGCTACCGAAGGATTGGCGCCGTTGATAGTAACGGAAATATGGAACGTCATTGCTGATATACGCGAGAGTGGTATTGCCACATTGATTGTTGACCGTGATTTTCGTCGTGTTTTGTCTCATAGCGATTATGCAATAGTGCTGCAAAAAGGGCTGGTTGAACTATCTGGATCCGCAGCTGAAGTGGCAGAGGCCCCTGCACTACCCGGTCTGTTGGGCGTGTAAAAGTGAATATATGACTGTTAAAGGAGTTGGGCTATGCAAAAACGTGCACTGACAATTATCCGAGATGAACACCGTGCATTAGCTGCTGTGTTACGTGGGCTTCAGTACCTGGTTGAAAGTGCCCGCAAAGGGCCGGGAGAAATCGACTTACCGCTAGTCAGATCGATGCTGAATTATATCGAGGCCTTCCCAGACAAGCTGCATCATCCCAAGGAGGACCAGTATCTTTATCGCATTCTCAGGGATCGGGATCCGTCAGTGGTGGCCACGCTTGATTTATTGGAGGACGAGCACAAGCAAGAACCTCATTGGTTGCAGAATTTACGCAATACGTTGAAGTCTTTTGAAGAAGATAATTCGGCATTCGACGATTTTGCATCAGCTGTAGAGACTTATGTCGCTTCTCATTTCTCTCACATGAATAAAGAAGAAGACATCATTCTTCCACTTGCTGAAACAGCTCTGCAAGATGAGGACTGGCAGGAAATCGATGCCGCGTTTGCATCCAATGAAGACCCGCTTGTTGGTGTTGGCACCCAGCGCGAGTTCCGGGATCTGTTCAGTCGTATCGTCAACTTGATGCCGGCTCCGTATGGCCTCGGTCCGGAAAAAAAGTAATCCTGGGGGCTGTGGTATGGGATACGAAACGATTCATACAAGTGAGTGCGGGGATGGCAATCTGAAGACCGGGTTGATCACGCTGAATCGACCTCAACAATTAAATGCCTTAAATGATCAATTGATGGATGAACTCGGTGAGGCGCTGAAAAGTTATGATGCTGATGATGGCATTGGTTGCATTATTATAAGTGGGAGCAAAAAGGCATTTGCCGCAGGCGCTGATATATCCAGCATGGTCGAGTTAGATTATATGCAGGCCTATGATTCCAATTTTATTACACGTAACTGGGAAATGCTGTTGCAGGTGCGTAAACCCGTAATTGCAGCGGTCGCAGGTTTTGCATTAGGTGGTGGATGCGAGCTGGCCATGATGTGCGACATCATAATAGCGGACAGCACAGCCAGATTTGGTCAGCCGGAAATCAAGCTTGGCATCACTCCAGGTGCCGGTGGCACCCAGAGATTACCCAGAGCCGTGGGTAAGGCAAAAGCCATGGACATGGTACTGACTGCACGAACAATCGATGCGTTGGAAGCGGAACGTATCGGCCTGATTTCTCGACTGGTTCCCTCAGATGAGCTGATGGATACCGCGTTATCTGTGGCGGCGGAAATCTGCACACTCAGTTTACCAAGCATTAAATTGAGCAAAGAATGCGTTAACCGCGCATTTGAGCTGCCACTGGCTGAAGGAATCCGCTTTGAGAGGCGTATATTTCACTCATTGTTTGGAACCCATGATCAGCGGGAAGGAATGTTGGCGTTTCTGGATAAGCGCGATGCAGCGTTTAGAAATAGTTGAATATGGCGAATATTAGATTTGTTTTTTTGAAGGCGTTATTACGCGAATTATAGTTTGCATTCTTAGCGTTGATAGCGTGAACGCGGGATCAACCTGGATGCTCGTTAAATAAGTACTGTTTGCTGTCAGAGAAAAATGGAGAAGCACAATGGCTAAATATATTCTTCTGGGTAACTGGACCGATCAAGGTGCCAAAAATATAAAAGATACTGTTACGCGGGCAAAAAAGGCACGTGAGGAATTTGCAAAGGTTGGTGTCAGTGCTCGCGAATGGTTTTTTACAATGGGGCATTTTGATGTGGTTTTAACTGTGGAAGCTCCCGATGACGAAACCCTGGCGAAAGCGACACTCGCTTTAACTGCTTTGGGTAACCTGCGAGTCGAGACCTTGCCCAGTTTTGGGATGAACGAGATGGAGCGTTTGCTGGACGGTCTGCCTTGATTGAGGAGGGTGTAGCGCCACGGTGCTTTTGAATAGCTGATAACCATTATTGTCAGGCAATAAGAATTTTCAGGAATAATACAACCTGTCGATCTACTCTAGCGGTAGAGCCTAAGAATATAACCTTTATCGGGATGTCGATTGTTTTCATTCGAACGACTGTGTAGAGCATCAGGCTCCTGCGCCTATATACGTGGAAAAGGTGAGAAATGAAAGAGATAAGACATTTTATAAACAATGAGTTTGTCACATCGGAAAAACACTTCGACGATATTAATCCTGCCAATGGAGAAGTCATCGCCAAAGTCTATGAGGGTGGTGAATCTGAAGTCAACGCAGCGGTTGCCGCAGCACGTGCTGCACTGGAAGGTCCCTGGGGACATATGCCATTGAATGAGAGGATGGCACTTTTACACAACGTGGCTGATGGCATTAATCTGCGGTTTGACGATTTTCTCGAAGCCGAATGCATGGATACCGGTAAACCGAAAGGTATGGCTTCACATATTGATATTCCACGTGGGGCGTCCAACTTCAAAGTCTTTGCCGACGCATACAAGAGCGTCCCTACCGAGAGCTTTATGCTGGATACACCGGATGGCAACGGAGCCCTCAACTATTCACAGCGCAAACCGAAAGGGGTAATCGCAGTGATCAGCCCCTGGAATCTACCTCTGTTGCTGATGACCTGGAAGGTCGGGCCGGCTCTGGCCTGTGGCAATACTGTCGTGGTAAAGCCATCCGAGGAGACGCCTCATACAACCACGATGCTGGGTGAGGTAATGAAAGACTGTGGTGTACCTGCCGGGGTCTTTAACGTTGTCCATGGCTTCGGTCCCAATTCGGCCGGCTCATTTCTCACCGGGCATCCGGACATAGACGGTATTACATTTACAGGGGAAACCCGCACAGGTGTGGCCATCGTTAAAAACAGTGCGAACTATCTCCGACACGTTTCTTTTGAACTGGGTGGTAAGAACCCGGCAGTTGTCTTCGCCGACTGTGATATGGAAAAGGCGATAGAGGGAACGGTACGTTCGGTATTTGCTAATTGTGGTCAGGTATGCCTGGGTACTGAGCGAGTATATGTTGAACGACCCATTTTTAATGAGTTCCTGATGCGGCTGAAAGATGCAGCGGAGAATTTGAAACTTGGCAAATGGGATGAGGAGGGTGTGGACTTCGGCCCTTTAATCAGCAAAGAGCATCAGAACAAAGTGCTGTCTTATTATACAAAAGCTGAAGAGCTTGGAGCTAACGTTGTCACAGGAGGTGGTGTGCCGACTATGCAGCCAGAGTTGCAAAATGGCAACTGGGTACAGCCTACGATCTGGACTGGCTTGTCACAGGATTCAGCGATCGTGCAGGAGGAAATATTTGGCCCCTGTTGCCATATTATGCCATTTGACACTGAAGAAGAGGCCGTTCGCTTAGCCAATGACACCCAATATGGCCTCGCGACCAGCATCTGGACCCGCGACCTGTCGCGCGCGCACCGGATGGCGGCGGCGATCGACGTCGGCATCACCTGGGTCAACTGCTGGTTCCTGCGTGACTTGAGGACGCCGTTCGGCGGCTCGAAACAGTCCGGGATCGGCCGCGAAGGCGGCGTCCACAGCCTCGAATTCTATACCGAACTTCGCAACATCTGCATCAAATTGTAAGGCCCATGACCCTCGAAACCGCACAGATCCATTATCATGGCGACGCACTCTATGAAGCGCTTGTCGGCCGCACGACCCTGCCTCCGCTACGCGACCGGGTGGAAGG
>JAGRHW010000349.1 GCA_020444765.1 Gammaproteobacteria bacterium
GGGTTTTCCGGCCTTCGAGGTTGTCGGTCAGATCCAGCAGGCCGCGCAGAAACGTCTGGTAGCAGTACACGACCTCTTTCATCAATTCGTCCCGGGTCGCGCCTTGCGGTGAGTTCTTGACGATAAAACCGCCCTTGGAACCGACCGGTACGATAACGGCGTTCTTGACGGTCTGGGCCTTCATCAGGCCGAGCACCTCGGTGCGAAAATCCTCCCGCCGATCCGACCAGCGCAAACCGCCACGTGCGACTTTGCCGCCGCGCAGATGTACGCCGTCGACCCGCGGTGAGTAGACGAAAATATCAAACATCGGATGCGGGCGCGGCATGGCGCTGATCATGCCGGGCTTGAGTTTATAGGACAGATACGGCAGCGCTTCGCCATTCGCGTCGCAGCGATAAAAGTTGGTGCGCACCGTTGCCTGGATCAGATTGATATAGGCGTGGAGAATACGGTCTTCGTCAAGACTGGTTACGGCTTGTAATTGCGTCTCCATCGTCTCGAGCAGCTTGTCCGCGCGCGCCTCGCGCTTTTTGTCCTGCGCGGGGTCGAAACGGACTTCGAAATACTCGACGATATTGCGGGTGATCGGCGCGTTTCTGACCAGGCTTTCGATCATATAGGTTTGCGAAAAAGGCACCCGGATCTGCAACAGGTATTTACAATAACTGCGCAGGATAGTCGCCTGGCGCCAGGTCAGATTGGCGTCCAGGACCAGGCGGTTAAAACCGTCATCCTCGATTTCGCCCTTCCAGATTTTCAGAAAAGCCTGCTTGAATTTTTCGCCGCTGAGGTCCGGGTCGATTTGCAAGCCTGTCGCGTGATGCGCGGTAAACTCGTGAATCCAGGCCGTTTGTCCGTCCTTGCGGATAATTTCATAAGGGCGTTCATGGTCGACTTTCAGCCCCATGTGTTCGATAACCGGAATCACGTCCGACAGGGCGATGTATTTACCGGCGCTGAACAGCTTGGATTTGACCTGCGATTCGGCGGAAACCAGCGGCCGGTAGAAACTGATGCCGGGGCTGTTTTCCGGTGTTAGGTTTTCCAGGTGTTCGATATCGATACAGGCGGCGCGGGGCGAAAAGTTTTCCTTGTAGTTGCCGGGAATACCGGCCTGGTATTGTTTGAAAAGCGTATTGGCGCGTTCCTCGCCGAAATACTCGCGCAAGGCGTCATGGAAACTGTCGTCCCAGGAGCGTGCCGCATTGACGACGGCTTTTTCGATTTCCCGCCAGTCGGGTTCGCCGACATGATCCTCGCCGAACTGAATGATGTAGTGAATGCGCGCCAGTGCGGATTCCGAGGAGAATTCGATATTGAACTCGACGTTATCGCCATTCAATTGCTCGACCAGGATTTTCTGAATCTTGATGCGCAGATCGCGGTGATAGATTTCCCGCGGAATATAGACCAGACAGTCGCAAAAACGGGTGTATTTATCCAGCAGGCCAAACAGTTTGATATGCTGTCTGTCCTGGAGTTGTAATATGCCGTGAGCGATCTTCAGCACGGTCTGCTCGTCGGTCTGGAACAGCGTATCGCGCGGAAAGGTTTCGAGAATGTTTTGCAGCGCTCTGGCGGCGTGCGAGCCGTGCCGGTGTCGGGACAGCTGCAGGACGTTCTGAATACGGTGGCGCAGCCAGGGTATATCGGCGCCGCTGGCGTTATAGACCATCGAGGTGAAAAGCCCGATAAAGCAGCGCTTGCCGACAATGGTGTTGTCCTTGTCGTATCTCGGCAGCGAAATCAGATCCAGGTGATCGGCCCGGTGCAGCGGTGAGCGCACATTGGTTTTGGTGATGCTCAGCACTTCTTCCGAGTTGATATAACTCGGCGTCTTGCGCGGTATCAGCTGATCGAGTTCGTAGGTTCTGCCGGAGGCTTCCTTGCGGCAAAGACCGAGCGCCTTGTCCTGCATGACCTGCAGGCTGATGTCGGCGGCGTTCTTGTCGAGCACGAATTCGGTATAACCGAGAAACACGAAGCGGTGGTTGGGAAGCCAGTCGAGCAGTTCGGCGGCCTCGCTGGTTTGCAAATCGTCCGGCGCGCGTTCACGCAAGCCGGCGGCGATGCTGTGCATTTTATCCTGCATCGCGGGACGGTCTTCAAACACGCAGCGGGCATTGGCGATGATCGTCTCTATGGTCTGCTTGAGCTCCCGCAGGGCGGTCGGATTGGTGATGCGGTCGATCTGGAATTGCATCACCGATTCGGCGAGAAAATCGCGCGTGGTGTCGGAACCGCTCGCCAGTTCCAGCAGCTGGCCGTTTTCATCGCGCCGGGCCTGCATGATCGGGTGTATGATCAGATGAATCGCCAGTTCCCGCTGCTTGAGTTCCATGGAGATGGAATTGACCAGCATCGGCATATCGTCGGTAACGATCTCGATGATGGTATGCGTGGTCTGCCAGCCGTGTTGCTCGAAATTCGGGTTATAGACATGAATCAGCGGCTGACCGGGTTGGCGCTTCTGCATCAGCACCCAGTGGGCGAGCGCGGCGCCGCGTAAATCCATGGTCTGGAGGTTTTCCAGATCATCGAGCGATACGTCGTTGTAATAATTCTGGATAAATTGCTGCGCTTGTTCGAGTTTTTCTTTTGGCAGGTCCTTACCCGCGGTGATCTGCAGATTGCCGATGATTTCAAGAGCGGTGGTGGTTCGGTCGATCATAGCTTTTTCTCCACGAAAAGTTTTTGTGCAACCGTTTGTTATTGGTTATTCGTTTGGTGGATCTGGAGCTGTTTTGACTATACATGAAGACCCGCCCGTTGCCGGCTTGCGCCCGGGCTGGTTTTCAGCAGATGTTATCAAGCTCGGTTATCAATCCCTTGTCGAATCCGGCGCACGATAGCCGTCAATGTGTCTTGTGATTATGTCCTGTCGGCTGAAATTAATTTATTTGCTTACGACTTGCATAAATCATGACAGGACGTAGCAAAAACGGCCCGATTGCGTCAATTTGACTCAAAACAGACCGCAATCCGGTATTCAACAGGGATTATCGCAGTATAGGAGAGCTTGTCAGTGAATGTTTTGTTGCACAAAGGATTGTAACAATTCGCGGGTTTTATCCGCCGGCAGGCGCGGACCGAAGTGGGTGACGAGATGCGCTGAGGTCAGTGAGGCCAGTTCGCCGGCGCGGGAGAAATCCATACCGTGGGTGATGCCGTACAGAAAGGCGCCGGCATACATGTCGCCGGCTCCGTTGGTGTCGATCGGCTTGACCGCGTGCGGGGCTATCTCGATCAGCCTGTCGCCATCGAACAATAGCGCGCCGTCGGCGCCACGGGTCATGGCAAAGCGTTTGGCGATGGATTTCAGGGTTTCGACGGCGTTGTCCGCCGAGTCCGTTCCGGCGATGATGCAGGCTTCGGCTTCATTGCAAAACAACAGATCCAGGTCGTCGCCGGCCATTTCCAGTAGGCCTTGATTAAAGAACTTGACGATATTCGGGTCGGATAATGTCAACGCCGTCGGCACGCCGGCCTCGCGTGCAATGCGGGCTGTTTCGATGGCGGCTTTTCGGCTGCCGTCGCCGGTCACCAGATAACCTTCCAGATACACATGGTCCGAGTCGGCAATGGCGTCGGGGTTGATATCGTCGACCGAGAGATCGCTGCTGATGCCCAGATAGGTATTCATGGTGCGGTCGGCGTCGGGCGTGACCATGACCAGGCATTTGCCGGTGACGCCCGGCGGTCGCTGATGGTCCAGTGCAGCGCTCTCGACCCCGCAGGCGCGCAGATCCCGCAGATAAAAGCTGCCGCTCTCGTCGTTACCGACCTTGCAGGAATAATAGGCTTTGCCGCCTAGCTGGGCGAGTGCGATAACCGTGTTGGCCGCCGAGCCGCCACAGGCGCGCTTGTGATGAAGGGCTTCGAGGTTGCCGGTCAGCTCGTGATGGCGTTGTTCGTCGACCAGCGTCATTACGCCTTTTTCGATGCCGTGTATCGACAGATCGGCTTCCGGGATAAGGTATTCCATATCGACCAGCGCATTACCCACGCCGTACACATGATATCGACCCACGGTGTTCTCCATGACTTGAAATTGTCGCGCATTATCACCGCAGCGCGGATGTAATACAAACCAT
>JAGRHW010000034.1 GCA_020444765.1 Gammaproteobacteria bacterium
ATAGGCTCCTGAACACCGAGACCAAGAAAGCTCAGAAAACTTTCAACCAGGATGACCTGCGGAATCGTCAGTGTGACATAAACAATAACCGGCCCCAGGGTATTCGGGATAATGTGCCGGCGAATGATCGCCCCGCTGCCGACACCGATCGCCTCGGCGGCGGCGATAAACTCCTTGCCCTTGATTGACAAGGTCTGACCCCGGACGATTCTCGCCATGGTCAGCCATTCGACCGCGCCAAGCGCGACGAAAATCAGAAAGATATTGCGGCCGAAATAAACCATCAGCAGAATCACGAAGAACATGAACGGCATGGCGTAGAGAATATCCACGAAACGCATCATCAGATGATCGGTGCGGCCACCGATATAACCCGAAACCGCGCCGTAGAGCACCCCGATCAGCAAGCTGACGGCGGTTGCGCTCAGGCCCACCAGCAGGGAAACGCGAATACCGTAAAGCGTGCGGACAAACAGATCGCGACCGTTGCTGTCGGTGCCGAAATAAAAATGATTGGCCAGATCCGGCGGCGACATCATGTAGTCCCAATACACTTCGTCAAACGGATGCGGATGCAGCCAGGGCACGATCAGCGCTGCAGCAGCCAGCACGAGCAGGATTATCATGCTGAGCAGCGCGGCTCGGTTCTTCAGCAAACGCCGGCGTGCGTGATACCAGAGACTGCGTCCTTCAGTCACCGGTGCGTCGTTGGCGAGGATGTTCGGCGAGGCCATTATCGCAATCTCACTTTGGGGTCCATCAGGCCATAGACCAGATCGACCAGCAGATTGAAGACGATAATCAGGCTGCCGTAAAATATGACAACCCCCATCACCAGCGTGTAATCGCGGTTCAGCGCGCCCTGCACGAAATACCGCCCGATACCGGGAATACCGAAAATCTGCTCGATCACCACCGAGCCGGTAATGATCGCCGCGGTCGCCGGGCCGAGATAGGAAACCACCGGCAACAGCGCCGGTTTCAGCGCATGCCGAATCAGCATGCGTCCGGCCGGCAAGCCTTTCGCGGTGGCGGTGCGGATATAGTTCGACCGCAATACCTCAATCATGGAGCCGCGGGTCAGACGGGCGATATACGCGACCTGCGGCAAGGCCAGCGCCACGATCGGCAGTATCGCCTGGGCCGGACGTTCACCCCAGCCGCCGACCGGCAGCCAGCTCAGATAAACGCCGAAGATCAGGCTCAATAGTGGCGCCATGACAAAATTCGGGATCGTGATACCGGTCATGGCGCCGGCCATCACCAGATAATCGACCCAGCTGTTTTGCCGGAGCGCGGCCACGGCGCCGAGCATGCCACCCAACACCAGCGCCAGAACAATCGCGATGCCGCCGAGCATCAGCGAGACCGGAAACCCGATGCTGATCAGCTCGGTGACCGAATAATCACGGTATTGAAATGACGGACCGAAATCACCCCTGACGACATTACCGAGATATAGCAGATATTGTTTCCAGAGCGGCTCGTCAAGGTGGTAGACCGCGTTGAGGTTGGCGGCGATTTCCGGCGGCACGCTGCGTTCCTTGTCGAACGGCCCGCCAGGCGCGGTGCGAATCAGGAAAAACGCGATCGTAACGATGATCAGCAGGGTCGGCAATGACCCCGCCAGACGTTTGAAACTGTAACGAAACACTACTCCGCTATCGTCACGTATTTGCTGCGATGGTGATCCATGACGTTATCGACCAGCCCTTTGACGGAAGGCTTGACCAGACGTTTTGACACATAATGGTAGATCGGCGCCAGGGAATGCGTATCGAGAAAAATGCGCTCCGCCTGTTGCAGCATTTGTTTGCGCGTATCCGCATCGCTGGCCAGCGATGCTTCGGCCAGCAGTTTGTCGTATTCGCCGCTGTCAAAGCCGACATCGTTGAGACCGGAGTCGGACAGAAACAGCTCCAGAAACGTATAGGGATCGTTGTAATCGCCGATCCAGCCGGCACGGAAAACCTGGGTCGCCTGCTTTTGCTTACGGGTTTCGAGATAAACCTTCCATTCCTCGTTGATCAGTTTGACCTTGGCGTTAAAGGTTTTTTTCCACATCGAGGCAATCGCAATGGCGATCTTTTTGTGGTTCTCGTTGGTGTTGTAACGAATCTCGACCTCGATCGGATTGTCTTTTGAATAACCCGCCTCCTTGTAAAGCCGCTGGATTTCCTCCTCTCGCGCCGCGCCCTTGAGCTCCATAAAATCCACATAAACCGGATCGTAAGCGGTCACGCCGGGCACCACGAAGGCATAGGCCGGCACCTCGCCGGCAGTGACGATTTTTTCTATGAGCAGCTCGCGGTCGATGGCCATGGAAAAGGCCTTGCGCAGCTCCAGATTATCCTTGAACGGCGGCTGCTCGGTATTGAATCCGTAATAATAGGTGCCCAGGTAGTTCGCGACGCGGAATTCGTCCGGCAGATTTTCACGAATCCAGCGAATCTGGTCGTTGGGAATTTCATAGGTAAAATCCAGCTCTCCGGCGCGGTAACGCTTGAGTTCGGCGTTCTGGTCTTCGGTCGGATAATAAATGACCTTGTCGAGGCCGACCTGCTCCTTGTCCCAGTAAGTGGATGATTTTTCCAGCACGATGCGCGACTGCGGCACCCACTCGGCCAGCGTGAAGGGGCCGTTGGAAACCATATTGCCGGGTTTGGTCCATTGCTCGCCATGCGCCTCGACCGTGGCCCGGTGAACCGGCATGGCGATCGAATGCGTGATCATGCTGAGAAAGTACGGCGCCGGCCCGACCAGTTTGACTTCAAGGGTTTTGTCATCGATCGCCTTGACGCCGAGCGCGGTCAGGTCTTCCTGCTCGCCCCCGGCGATGGCCTGGGCGTTTTCGAGCGGAAACAGCAGGAAGGAATATTCCGAGCCGGTCGCCGGATTGAGCGCGCGGGTCCAGCCGTAGACGAAATCCCCGGCGGTCACCGGGTCGCCGTTCGACCATTTGGCCTCGCGCAGATGAAACAGATAGGTCTTGCCGTCCTCGCTGACGTCCCAGCGTTCCGCGACGCCCGGAATAATCGCGCCGTCAGCCGCCTCGGTCGTCAGCCCTTCGTACAGATCACGCAAAATATTTGATGCCGGCACACCTTCGGCAATTTGCGGGTCGAGACTGCCCGGCTCCGCGCCATTGCCCTTGCGGAAGACCATCTCGGCCTGCACGCTCAAAGGCAAGAGGATCAGGCCGGCCAACAAAAGCAAAAATGTTGATCTCTGGCGAAATCGGAAATAAAACGATGACAAAGAGTGATTTGAATAGTGCATGCGCTCGCCTCCTTTTAGACAGGCCCTTAGAGCCTGTCCGGCCAAACCTGACTCGCTTGCAGAGACCCGGCACTGACCCGGGACTCCTCAAGTTTGGCACAAGCCGCGTTTTTGCTCAATCGGCGGGATAGCGTGACAGCTAGGGCAAATCCGAGCGCCGGCGGCCAAGCTCGGCGGCGACTGCCAGCGCCTCACCGGCGAGTCGGGTGATCTGCGCCCAATCCCGGTTGGCCAGCAGTTCCGGCGTTACCAGCCAGGAGCCGCCGACCGCCTTCACATTCGGCAAGCGCAGGTAGTCGGCCATGTTCCCGGCATTGACGCCACCGGTCGGACAAAACCTCAGATCAGGAAATACCGAGGAAAAACCCTTCAATGCGGGCGCACCGCCGGCGATCGAGGCCGGAAAAAATTTAACGTCCCCGATGCCGAGTTCCAGCGCCATGATCATTTCGCTGGCGGTCACCGCGCCCGGCAGCCAGGGCATTCCGGACTGTCCGGCGGCCGCGGCGAGTTTTTCGCTGAGGCCCGGACTCACCGCAAACCTCGCGCCGGCATCCCGGGCCTCGGCGAACTGTTCCGCACGCAGTACCGTACCGACACCGACAATCGCCTCAGGCAGCGCCCTGGCCATGCGCTCGACGACGTCCAGCGCGGCCGTTGTCCGCAGCGTCACTTCCAGCGCACTGACACCACCGGCCAGCAGCGCCTCAGCAACCGGTACCGCGTGTTCCGGGTCGTCGATCACCAGGACCGGTATCAACGGGTTATTCGCCAATTGATCGAAAACTGTCATCTGTTTGTCCCCTTTAACATTCGGTCTCGAATACACAGGCACCTTCCTCGGCATCGCCGGCTTTTTCACGAAACATGGCAAACAGTTCACGGCCGGTACCGAAGCGGGACTCTTCGAGCAGAGGTCCCGGACTTGCGTTACAGCGGGCCTGCCAGGCATCGTCATCGATTTCGACCGTCAACACGCCCTGCGCGCAATCGAGCAAGACGACATCCCCGTCGCGCAATTTTGCCAGCGGCCCGCCGCTCAGGCATTCCGGCGAAACATGCAGCGCCGCGGGTACCTTGCCCGAAGCGCCGGACAAACGCCCGTCGGTAACCAGTGCAACCCTGAATCCTCGATCCTGCAGGGAAGACAAAGGCGGCAGCAGTTTATGCAACTCCGGCATACCGTTGGCTTTCGGTCCCTGAAAGCGCACAACCACGACGACGTCGGTTTCCAGCTCGGCGTTTTTAAACGCGTTCTGGAAAGCCTCCTGGCTGTCGAAAATCCTGCAGGGCGCGCAAACCCGCCACTTGTCTTCATCGACAGCGGAGGTCTTGGCGACAGCCCGGCCGAGTTTGCCGCTCAACAACACCAGGCCGCCTTCCTTGCGATAGGGTTGATCGGCAGGCGCGATAATATCCGCCGCCACACCGGCTTTCGGCGACGGCCGCCAGCGCAACTGTTCATCATCCAGATAGGGTTCGCTGGCATAGTCGCCAAGCCCCTTGCCGGTAACGGTCTTTATATCCCCGTGCAACAGACCGGCGCCCAACAGCTCACCGATCACCGTGCCGATACCACCGGCGGCGTGAAACTGGTTCACATCCGCCTTTCCGCTCGGGTAGATTTTGGCGATCAGCGGGATCAGCGCCGATAAATCACTGAAGTCATCCCAGTTGATACGAATCCCTGCCGCCCTGGCCATTGCGACCAGATGAATCGTATGGTTCGTCGAGCCTCCGGTTGCCAGCAGGCCGATTATCGCGTTGACAATGGCTTTTTCGTCAACCAACTCGCAGAGCGGCAAATATTCGCCACGCAAGGCGGTCATTTCGATCAGGCGGGCAACCGCCGCCTCGGTCAGCCGGTCACGCAGCTGGCCAATCGGCGGTACAAAGGCCGCACCTGGAATGTGCAAGCCCATCACCTCCATCAGCATCTGATTGCTGTTGGCGGTGCCGTAAAAGGTGCAGGTGCCGACATCGTGGTAAGCGGCCAGTTCCGATTCGAGCAGTTCCTCGCGAGTCGCCTTGCCCTCGGCAAAGCGCTGGCGGACCATGGCCTTGTCGCTGTTGCTGATGCCGGATGACATCGGCCCCGACGGAATAAACACCGCAGGCAAATGTCCGAAGCGCAAGGCGCCGATCAGCAAGCCCGGCACGATCTTGTCACAGATACCAAGAAACATCGCCGCGTCCATGGTGTTATGAGATAACGCAACTCCAGTACTCATTGCAATCAGGTCGCGGCTGAACAGTGACAGTTCCATGCCTGCATAACCCTGCGTGACGCCATCGCACATTGCCGGCGTGCCGCCAGCGACCATCGCGACTGCATTGTATTGGCGGGCATAGTCTTTGATAAGCGGCGGATAACGTCCGTAGGGAGAGTGTGCGGACAACATGTCATTGTAAGCGGTGACAATACCGAGATTCGGCGGTTTCTCCTGCATTAACAGGATTTTGTCCCCGGATGGTGCAGCGGCCAGGCCGTGCGCAATATTAGTGCAGCCCAGCGCATGCCGGCGCGGCCAGTCGGCGGCGGCGTTTTTCATACGCTGCAGATAGCGTTCACGTGAATCACGGCTGCGTTGCTGGATGCGTTCGGTAACGTCCAGAATGCCTTGTTTAATTTCACTCATAGCAATCATCTTTATAGCGTCATCATATTCGCGTACTATCCCAGAGAACGGGCATCTCTACAATCGTGTAATCATGGTGAGGACCTTCATGGATTTATTGCAACCATTCGATTTGATACTGTTTGGCGGTACCGGCGATCTTGCAACCCGCAAACTGATTCCAGCGATGTTCAATATTCACGCCGAGGGGCAATGGCCGAATGACAGCCGCCTGATCTCGATAGCGCGAAGTCAGTACTCGCGCGAAGATTATCTGCGCTTTCTCGACGATGAAGCCAAACCGCATATTTCCGGCGAGTTACTGGAAAAAGGCTGTTGGGAAGATTTCTGCGCCGCCATCGATTACCAGTCGATCGACTTATACAACAGCGAATCCTACACCGCATTGGCGACGAAGCTTGCCGATCGCACCGAAATGGCGCGGCTGTTCTATCTGTCTACCGGCCCCAGTCTGTTCGGTCCGATCTGCGAGCATCTGGGTGAGCATCATCTCGTTACTAAAAAATCGCGTATCGCGGTGGAAAAACCACTTGGCCGCGATCTTGAATCAGCACGCCGGATCAACGCCCAGATGTCCAGCCACTTCGAGGAAGAGCAGATTTACCGGATCGATCATTACCTCGGCAAGGAGCCGGTGCAGAATCTGATTGCGCTGCGATTCGGTAACGCGCTGTTCGAGCCGCTGTGGAGGCGTGGCAGAATCCGCGACGTGCAGATCACCGTTGCCGAGCAACTCGGCATGGAAGGCCGCGGCGAGTTTTACGATACCACCGGCGCGCTGCGCGACATGATCCAGAACCATCTCTTGCAGATGCTTTGCATCATCGCGATGGAACCCCCCAGCACTCTGGCCGGCGACAGCGTGCGGGATGAAAAGCTCAAGGTCCTGCGCGCACTGAAACCGCTGCAGGGCGAAGACGTGGTGCGCAATACGGTACGCGGTCAGTACATCAAGGGCATCGTCAACAGCAAGACCGTAACCGACTATACCGATGAACCGGGTGTTGCCGAAGACAGCGATACGGAAACCTTTGTCGCGCTGCGCGCCGAAGTCGACAGCTGGCGCTGGTCCGGCGTGCCGTTTTACCTGCGTACCGGCAAGAGCATGCAAAGCAAGGTCAGCGAGATCGTTATCAACTTCGAGGCGGTGCCGCACTCCATATTCAATAATGAGCCAAGCCTGCCCCCGCCCAACCGGCTGGTTATACAAATGCAGCCGAGTGAGGGCATCAAGCTGTCGATCATGGCGAAAAAGCCGGGCGACGGCATGCGCCTGACGCCCGTCAATCTGAATCTGGATCTGACCGAAACCTATAAAAAGGATTCCTATAATGCCTACCAGCGCCTGCTGGTCGACCTGATTCGCGGCAATCTGTCTTTATTTATGCGCCACGACGAACTGGACGCTGCCTGGAGCTGGATAGACCCGATCATCCGGACCTGGGCCGACCGGGAAGTAAAAACCAAACCCTACCCTGCCGGCACCTGGGGCCCAGCGGCATCGAGTGCGCTGATAGCCCGCGATGGTTTGAGCTGGCACGAGGAAAGCCCATGAACCCGATGATCAATCATCTCGAATTCGGCGATCGCGAAGAACAGGCCGAGGTACTTGCCCGTGTGATAGCCGCTCAGCTGCGCGCTGCCATCAAGGCCAGAGACAATGCAAGCCTGGTGGTTTCCGGTGGCAGTACGCCAATCGCCATGTTCAACACGCTCAGCACGCTGGAGATTCCGTGGTCAAACGTCACCGTACTGCTGGCGGATGAACGCTGGGTACCGCCCGACCACCCGGACAGCAATCAAGCTCTGGTAGAAAAACATTTATTGCAAAATGCAGCGGCTAGCGCCCGTTTCGTTCCGTTATGGAACGATGCGACATCGCTGGACGCGAATATTGCAGCCTGCAATAAATCCCTGACTCAACACGCCAGGACGTTTGATGTCGTGGTGCTCGGCATGGGCGACGACGGCCACACCGCTTCGCTGTTCCCGTGTGCGCCGCCGGCGGAACTCGCCGATGCACTTGCACCCCATCACAACGAATCCTGCATGGCGATGCATCCAAGCTACGCACCCCACGCGAGAATCACCCTGAGCTACCCCCGACTCCTCGATACACGACGACTGCTGCTGCAGATCTGCGGCGAAAAGAAACAACAAGTGCTCGCCGAGGCCCTTGGCGGTTCGGATATCGGCGCAATGCCGGTCAGAGCCTTTTTAAAACAGCATGAGCGTCCGCTGGATATTTATTTCAGTGCGTAGGCCCTGTTTTCAACGGACGATTCCGCACGAACATAGACCTTGGGATTTCACGTAGATTTGAACGGGTTTTACGTTTTACTGATTTTTCCACAATGCCTGCATTTTATACCATGCCTGTAAAAGAAAAGCGGAAACCCCAAAAACAGAAAAACCAGAAATGCTGGTCTTTTTCCTATGGTATAAGCCTCGACATCATTGCTGCCACATTCCGGGCATCGTGTTTCATCACCCCCTACTTCTGCTATCAGGTTTTCGCTGAAGTCTTGTGAGATAAGCGCCTTTGCCTCTGTTTCATAATCTTTCGGGACCAGTAACCTGACGCCGCCCAACGCATTCGAGTACAACCATTGCATATTGATCGTATGCTCATCGGTGATAAACACCGGAATGCCGGCGGCCTCCAAACTCGCCTTGGCGATATGCGCTTCATGCGGGTAGGAAAATGAAGCAATTTCAGCAAGGCTATCGGAAATCATTCAATACCGCCGATTTTTGTCTCTACAGTTTACCAGCCGCACGTCGGGCCTGACTTACCCCATTATATCCCCAGGAATCAGCCGGAATATCATCTATGACAACATAGCAAGCTTCCTGCACCACACCCACCTCTTCCTGCAACATTTTTACTGTTTCATAAAGCATTTCCGCCTTCTGCTCCGGTGTATTCGTTCCTTCCGTGACCTTGATGTCAACATATGCGCCTACAGGGTCACTTTCACCGAGTGCCGTTGCATTGGTCGCCCACAAATGCGGCTCTGACTCCTGAATATGTACAACCGTCACTTCCCGGCGTTTTCCCATCAGCGTATCCATCAGTGACGTGGTTCTTTGATGAAGCCGATGCTGCTGAGAGCTGTCCAGCTTGGTGCCGAGGCGGATATTAATATAAGGCATAATAGATCTCCTTGATTGTTTGGCTCGAACCGATATAGTTGTAGATGCAACTATTAAGACAAAAAATTTATTTGGTTTCCAGAATATTTTGAAATTTCCGCAGATTTGAAATCGTGCGTGAAAGATCTTCCTCGCCGACCGTATTACCCATAAGCCTGGTCAGTTTCCTGCCTGTTTGATCCAGTTCCTTATGGATCTTCAATGCCGCTCTAGTCGGGTAGATCTTGATTTCCCTTCCGTCCTCGTTTGCCATCTTCCGCGACAAAAAACCTCGTTCTTCCAGACTATCCAGAAAACGGGTAACCGTGGAACGAGACAGACTCAGCTCTTCCGCTAACTCACGCGGCATCAACCCAGGTTTCGCAAGAACAAGCCGCAGCATAAACGCATGAGGCGGCGACAAACCGAATGGTTTATACGCCTCCGTCCAGATACGGCTTACCGTACGCGCCAAGGCGTTGGTATTGAAATACAGACACTCTTCGAACATGCAATACAGCTTAGAGCAATATAATTGCATATACAACTACAATTTTATAAACCTTTCCACGAGGAGCTATTCAGGAATGTTGAAATGTCAGCCCTTGCTCAAATCATCCAGCTCGGCGAGCCATAAGGTCACGCTGGCGTCACTGGGCATGCGCCAGTCACCGCGTGGCGACAAGGCCACGCTGCCCACTTTGGGGCCGTCGGGCAGGCAGGAGCGTTTGAACTGCTGGGAGAAAAAGCGCCAGTAAAAGGTTTTCAGCCATTTGAGCAAGGTGGCGTCGTCGTATTCCCCGGCAAATGCAAGCCGCGCCAGGTAGTAAATTTTCGCCGGCGAAAAATGCAAGCGCACACAGTGCCAGAGGAAAAAGTCATGCAGCACATAGGGGCCAACCTTGTCTTCCGTGTGCTGGGTGATCTGATCGTTTTCATCCGGTGGCAGCAGCTCGGGCGACACCGGGGTTGCGCAGATATCTTCCAATACTGTGGTCGCCTCGCCGGTGAATTCCACCTGCGCGCACCAGGACACCAGGTAACGCACCAGGGTTTTAGGCACACCGGCGTTCACGCCGTACATCGACATATGGTCGCCGTTGTAAGTTGCCCAACCCAGCGCCAGTTCGGACATATCACCCGTGCCGATGACGATGCCCTGCACCTGATTGGCGATATTCATCAGAATCTGTGTGCGCTCGCGTGCCTGGGCGTTTTCGAAGGTCACGTCGTGCACCGACTCATCATGCCCGATATCGGCAAAATGCTGGCGAACCGCGGCGTCGATGGAAATCACCCGCAGGGTAACGCCCAGCAACCCGGCGAGTTTTTCCGCATTGCCCCGGGTACGCCCGGTGGTGCCGAAACCCGGCATGGTGACGGCTTCGATACCGCGCCGATCCAGCCCCAGACGATCAAACGCCTTGGCGGTCACCAGCAGCGCCAGGGTGGAATCCAGCCCGCCGGAAATACCGACCACCGCCCGCTCACAGCCGATATGCTGTAAACGACGCGCCAGCCCGGTGGTCTGAATCGCGAATATTTCGTGGCAGTGGGCGTCGCGCTCGGCGCTGTCGCCCGGCACAAAAGGCAGGCTTGGCACCTTACGTAGCAAGGAAGGATTGTGCACCTGCGCCTGGTGATAGATGACTTCACGGAACGCCAGCTCGCCGTTTGCCGTCGCAAAACTCTTGTTGCGCAAACGCTCCTGCGCCAGACGTTGCAAATCCACATCGGCAAGCGCAAGCCTGGTATCAAACTGAAAGCGTTCGGTTTCCTCCAGCACCACACCGTTTTCGGCAATCAGGCTGTGCCCGGAATACACCACATCAGTGGTCGACTCCCCGGCTCCACTCGCCGCATAGGCGTAAGCAGCCAGGCAGCGCGCCGATTGTGCTTGGACCAGCTCGCGGCGGTAACTTTCCTTGCCCAGGGTTTCCGGGCTGGCGGACAGATTGAGTAACAGGGTCGCGCCGGCCAGTGCCTGGCGCCCGCTCGGCGGCTCGGTGACCCAGAGGTCTTCGCAGATTTCAATGCCAAAACACAAGTGCGCTACATTGTCGGCACGGAAGAGTAAATCGGTACCGAACGGCACCGTCGTGCCATGCCACTCGATCGTGGTTTGCCGGCCGTTCCAGGCATGGGCGAACCAGCGCTCTTCGTAAAACTCGCCGGTATTGGGCAGATACATCTTGGGTACGATGCCCTGCACCAGACCGTCAGCCAGCACCACCGCGCAGTTGAACAGCCGCCCATTCAGTTCAATGGGCGCGCCCACGATCAGCGTCGCTCCGCTTTCGCGGCTGAAGGCGGCCAGCTCGTCGACGGCATGCCGGGCGCTGTCGAGCAAGCCGCGCTGAAAGAACAGATCAGCGCAGCTGTAGCCGGTGATAGACAGCTCCGGAAACAGAAAAAAACGGCAATCCGGCCGCGAGCTGACCGCCTCGCGGATCGCCGCGCAGTTATAGGCGACATCCGCCACGCGCAAGGCCGGACTGACCACGCCAAGGCGGAAAAAACCGTATTCAACGGGGTTTCTGTTCATGAATCTCTGCTGCCTGTGAGTACGCCTGCTGAGGGCTTTGTCCTATGTGTAGCAAGATTCTCGCACAAGCGCCAATCTGTGGACAGAATCTGTGTTTACCGCGGATCCAGCACCGCTGAATACTCGACAGCTACAATCGATTTGATATTGCTGAGGTGCGTATGTAACCAGAGGCATCCCGAGTATTAAAAAATCACAATACCTAGTATAAATTTTCGCTCGGAGTGCCAACATTCGTAAGCTGGCTACCGATACTGGAACATATTGGTGCAGAAATTGTTATCGCCAGCCCGGCAACTCGCATTTAAAAAATGGACTTTTTTGCAATGGAATTTTATCCTCTGCACGAATGCCTACCGCTCCGCTTTAAATACGCAAACACATGAGAATCAAAAACGGACTCAACATTCCGCTTTCAGGTGCGCCTGAGCAAAAAATCCATGACGGCCCTAAAGTCAAATCGGTTGCAGTCATTGGCCGTGATTATATCGGCGTCAAGCCGACGATGCTGGTCAATGAAGGTGATCACGTGCGGGTCGGTGATCCGCTCTTTACCGACAAAAAAAACCCCGGCGTCAAGTTCACGTCCCCCGGGGCCGGCATTGTAAAAAAAATCAACCGCGGGCATCAGCGGGTTCTTCAATCGGTGGAGATTGTTCTCGACGATGATGAAGAATACACCGAGTATCAGGCTTTTCCGGAAGACGGTCTGGACGATCTGACGCGGGAACAGGTCCGTGAGCAAATGCTGGAATCCGGCGCCTGGACGGCGCTTCGCACGCGCCCCTACAGCAAGGTGCCGCGCGCCGATGCCGTCCCCAATTCCCTGTTTATTACCGCGATCGATACCCGCCCGCTGGCGGCCGATCCCGAAGTGGTGATAGACCTCGATCCGCAGGCGTTCAGAAACGGCGTGCGGGTTCTGCGCCATCTGACAGACGGTAAGGTTTTTGTGACCAAGGCTGCCGGCGCGAAAATTCCCGAAGTCGATTTACCCGATGTTGAATACCACGAGTTTTCCGGGCCGCATCCGGCCGGGCTGCCCGGTACGGCGATTCATTTTCTCGATCCGGTCAACGCGGAGAAGTCCGTCTGGTACATGGGTTACCAGGATGTCATGGCGCTCGGCAAGCTGTTTGTCGAGGGCACACGAAAGCTGGACCGCGTCGTCTCTCTGTGCGGCCCCATGGTCAAGGAGCCGCGCCTGATACGGACGCGTCAGGGCGCCTCAACCGATGCGCTCGTCGAAGGTCAGCTCAAGCCCGGCAGGGCGCGCGTGATTTCAGGCTCGATACTGGCAGGATTCCGGGCCGCCGGCTGGAGCGCTTACCTGGGTCGCTACAACACGCAGATCACCGTGCTCGGGGAATCCGAGGAACGCATCTTCGTACACTGGCTGAACCCCTGGTTGAAGCAGTTCTCGTTCATGAACGTGTTTTTCCGAAAGCTGTCCAGCTATGCCCTGACGACCAGCCAGCACGGCAGTCGCCGGGCCATGGTGCCGTTGGGCAGTTTTGAGGAGGTGATGCCGCTGGATATCCTGCCGACGCCACTGCTGCGGGCGCTGCTCGTCAGGGATACCGATACCGCCCAGATGCTGGGCGCCCTGGAACTGGACGAGGAAGATCTGTCGCTCTGCACCTTCGTCTGTCAGAGCAAATACGAATACGGTCCGGCGCTTCGTGCCTGCCTGGAAATCATCGAGAAGGAAGGCTGATGTCACTGAGAAATCTTTTACAGCGAGTCGAGCCGGCCTTCCAGCCCGGCGGCAAGCTCGAACGCTTCTATGTGCTGTTCGAAATGGTCGACACCATGCTGTACAGCCCGCCCGATACCACACCGCATGCGCCGCATGCACGCGACGCAATGGACCTGAAGCGGGTGATGGGTTATGTCTGGCTGTCGACCTTTCCGGTTATTTTCATGGCCTGTTTCAACACCGGCCTGCAGGCCAATACAGGCATGGCGGCGCTCGGCCTGGAAAGTGCGGAAGGCTGGCGCGGCGGCATCATGGATCTGCTGGGCTACGATCCCTACAGTTTTGTCTCGAACTTCATCCACGGCCTGCTGTATTTTCTGCCGGTCTATCTGACGACGTTTATTGTCGGCGGCGTGGCCGAAGCAATTTTCTCGCAGGTTCGCGGTCACGAAGTCAACGAAGGGTTTTTCGTCACCTCGATCCTGTTTGCGCTGACCTTGCCGCCGACCATTCCCCTGTGGATGGTCGCGATGGGCATACTGTTCGGCGTGATCCTGGGCAAGGAAGTCTACGGTGGAACCGGCAAGAACTTCCTCAACCCTGCCCTGACCGGTCGTGCCTTTCTGTTCTTTGCCTACCCGGCCGCCATGTCGGGCGACGCGGTCTGGGTTGCCGCCGATGGTTTCTCGGGTGCGACGGCGCTGTCTCACGCCGCTTCCGGCGGGGTCGACGGGATTCTCGCGGGCAACGTGACCTGGTTTGACGCCTTTATCGGCACGATTCCCGGCTCACTCGGCGAGACCTCTACCCTCGCCATCCTGATCGGCGGGATCATGCTGGTTTACACACGCATCGCCAGCTGGCGGATCATTGCCGGTGTGATGGCCGGTATGGTGGGCACCAGTCTGCTGCTCAACGCGATTGGCAGCGACAGCAACCCGATGTTCGAGATCCCCTGGCACTGGCATCTGGTCACCGGCGGTTTCGCCTTCGGCATGATCTTTATGGCCACCGACCCGGTAACCGCGGCTCACACCAATGTCGGGCGCTGGATCTTCGGTATTCTGATCGGCCTGATGGTGGTGCTGATCCGGGTGGTAAACCCCGCGTTTCCCGAGGGCATGATGCTGGCCATTTTGTTTGCCAATATCTTCGCGCCGCTGATCGACTATTTTGTCATCAGGGCCAACGTTAAACGGCGCCTGCAACGCCAGCAGCAAAAGGCGTGAGGTGAACCATGATGGGTTTGATTAAAAAATATCTGGATATGCCGAACGACAGCCGCGCCAAGACCATTGCGGTTGCCACCCTGTTATGCCTCGTCTGTTCGGTCGTGGTATCGACAGCCGCGGTGGGGCTCAAGCCTCGCCAGGAAGCCAACAAGGCGCTGGACAAAAAACGCAATATCCTGCAGATCGCCGGCATGCTGCGCGAAGGCGCCGACATCGATGAGCTGTTCAGCGGGATCGAACCGCGCGTCGTCGATCTGGACAGCGGCGAATTCGTCGACGATGTCGATCCGGCCGGCTACGACCAGCGCAAGGCGGCCAAGGATCCGGCCATGAGCCGTGCGCTGAGTAAACAGGAAGATATCGCATCCATCCGCCGTCGTGCCGGACTTGCAACAGTTTATCTGGTACGCGAAGGCGAGAATGTCAAAACCATCATTCTGCCGATGCACGGCTACGGCTTGTGGTCGACCATGTACGGTTTTATGGCGCTTGAAGGCGATGCCCAGACCATCACCGGTTTCGGTTTTTACGAGCAGGCCGAAACACCGGGGCTCGGTGGCGAAGTGGACAACCCGAAATGGAAAGCCATGTGGTCCGGCAAACAGGTGTATGACGAAAACGGCAAGGTCGCCATTGAAGTGATCAAGGGCACGGTTGCCGAGGCAACGCCCACGCCGGAGCATAAAGTGGATGGTCTGGCCGGTGCCACGCTGACCAGCCGCGGTGTCAGCAAACTGTTGAAGTACTGGCTCGGTGAACAGGGGTTCAAGCCGTTTCTGGATAAAATCCGTCAGGGGTAGATAGACCAATGGATGCAGATATCAAAAAGAACATTACCGACCCTCTGGTCGACAATAACCCCATCACCTGGCAGATTCTGGGTATCTGCTCGGCGCTGGCGGTTACCACCTCGATGAACACGGCGCTGCTGATGAGTGTCGCCCTGACCACCGTGGTGGCGTTTTCCAACCTGTCGATCAGCCTTGTACGCAATCACACGCCCGGCAGCATACGCATTATCGTGCAGATGATTATCATCGCCTCACTGGTCATCATCGTCGACCAGCTGCTCAAGGCCTATGCCTTCGATACGGCCAAGAAGCTGTCGGTGTTTGTCGGCCTGATCATCACCAACTGTATCGTCATGGGCCGGGCGGAAGCCTACGCGATGTCACACGGCCCGAAGCTGAGTTTTTTTGATGGACTCGGCAACGGACTGGGTTACAGCCTTGTCTTGTTGGTTGTGGCTTTCTTCCGTGAGTTGTTCGGCGCGGGGTCCTTGTTCGGCGTCAAGATTCTGCCTCTGGTCAGCGAGGGAGGCTGGTATCAGTCGAACGGTTTGCTGTTATTGCCACCGAGC
>JAGRHW010000350.1 GCA_020444765.1 Gammaproteobacteria bacterium
TGGCTACGGAATTTCATAACAGGATTTCAGCGAACGGCTCGGCGCGTGGACGAAACATCATCAGGCCTTGCGACTGCGGCGGTTGTGCAGAATCTCAACCAGTTTGAGCGCCTCCTGCTCCATGCCGATGACGAGTTCGTCGACATAGCCGCGAAAATAACGGTAAAACATCAGCGACGGGATCGCCACCGAAATGCCGCCGGCGGTCGTTACCAGCGCCTTGGAGATACCGCCGGCCAGATCGCCCGGATTACCGACGCCGGCGTTGTTGATATGCGCAAACACATCGATCATGCCGATCACCGTGCCCAGCAATCCGAGCAGAGGCGTAACGGCCGCGATGGTGCCGAGCGTATTGAGATATTTTTCCAGATCATGCGCCACGTGCGCGCCGACCTCCTCGATCGCATCTTTCATTTCCTCGCGCTCGTAACCTTTATTGACCAGCCCGGCGGCCAGTACACGGCCAAGCGGCGACTGCTCGGCGAGCTTGCTGATCTGCGCCTGACTGAGGTCTTTTTGCTGGGCCATCCGCCAGACCTGCTCCACCAGATTGGCCGGCAGAACCCTGTCTCTTTTAAGCGTCCAGAATCGTTCCGCAACGATACCGGCTGCCGCAATAGAGCAAAGAATAATCGGCAGCATTAGCAAGCCGCCGGCGCTGATCAGTTCCCACACAATATGATCCTTCAGGGTTGACGTCCGGCCTGAGCGGACACATTCAAAACGCGCCAGACCGGAAAACTATTTGACGGGCGGTGTTTCCCAAACCCGCGAATGATACTTTATTCTAGTCGCAAATCGAACTTTGACCGCCAAAATTCACGATGAGCGTTACGATAGGATTGCGGCGCCCCCACCAGACCCAGCGCGGTGAAATGGAATTTCAACAAGCCGTCGCGGTCCGTGCGGTACGCCTGTGCACCGAGCGCGGCATAGCGTTGACGAACGTCTTCATGCGGAAATCCGTAGGGGTTCCGGTAACCTACGGAGTACACAACATAGGCCGGCGCCAGCGTCTCGACAAAGGCTGCCGACGATGAGGTCCTGCTGCCGTGATGCGGCGCGACCAGCAGCGTGGTGCGTTGCAGCCCCTGCTCCAGCAGGCGCTGTTCGGCAGTCTGCTCGATATCGCCCGCCAGCAGGATCGAGGTTTGCCCGCTGCTGACCCGCAACACGCAGGAATGGTCATTGTCTTTTTTGAAGGTGTTGGCGGATGCATTCAAAAACGCGAAGATCACGCCGTTCCAGCGCCATTGCAGTTGTTGGTCGCAGATTTCGCCGGCATCGATCTGTCCCTGAAATCTTTTCGCGGTACTGACGGTGTCAATGCTGATCGCATCGCGAATGTCGGCAAGTCCGGCGGCGTGATCGGTGTCGGGGTGGGAGATCACCAGACGATCCAGTTTCGAAAGTCCGAGATGACGCAGGTACGGAATCACCGCCACGTCCGCGCTGCTGGTTCGCGACGACAAGCGTCCGCCGGTGTCGAAGAGCAACGCATGTTCACGGGTTTCCACCAGCACCGACAAGCCCTGACCGACATCGATCACACTAAGGGCGAACTCACCCTCACGCAACACCGGCTGGGCCGGCCACAACAAGGCTGCCGACAACGGCAGGGTCAACCAGTTCAGGCCGGTGCCGCGCGGTACAAACAGCAGCGCGACCGCCATCACCGCCAACGCGTAACTCCAGCCGGGCGCACCGGCCGGCCACCACTGCCAGACCACCAGAGCGGTCAGTCGATCCAGAAAATCCAGCAACCACTGCAGTAACAACCCGCTCAGCTGCAGAACCCCTTGTCCGACAGCCGGATGAATAAAAAGCATCAACACACCGAGCAGAACCAGCGGCACGACCAGCACCGTCAACAACGGCACGGCGATAAAATTCGCCGCCACCGATAACACCGAAGCGAATGAAAAAAACAACAGTGTCATCGGCGCCAATCCAAGCGACAGCGCACCATGCCAGATAAACCAGTGCAGAGGATTGAAACGGCCTGGTGGCGACAGCCGCTGTAAATAAAAGATCAGGCCGACAGCGAAAAACGACAACCAGAATCCGGCCGTCATCACCGACAGAGGCTGCAACAGTAAAACCAGTAACAGAGCAATCGACAGGGGTTCCATGAACGTCATGTGCCGGCGCATGAGGCGATACCCGAAATAAACCAGCAACATGATCAGGGCACGCGTGGTTGGTACGGTAAAACCCGCCAGTGCGGCGTACAGGCAAGCCATACTCATGGAAACGAGTCCGGCAAACGTTTCACGGCATAAACCGATATCTGTTACACGTGCGGCATGGCTCCAAAAAAAACCGGCCAGCCACCATCCGACGCCGGCCACCAGCGTAATATGCAAGCCGGAGATAACCAGCAGATGTGTAGTACCGGTTCGACGGAACAGATCCCAGCTCGCGGCGCTGATTGCAGAACCGTCACCGACCGCCAGCGCACGAATCAACGACAAGGGCTGATCGGGCAGGTCCAGTCCGGCCAGCCGCGTCGAAAGACGCTGCCGCAGACCATCCAGCGACAAGCCACCGCCAGGCTGCAGACGCCGGTTGGGCTCTCGTTCGCGCACATAACCGGTGGCGCTGACGCCTTTGCCAATCAGCCATTTTTCGTAATCGAAACCTCCCGGATTCATAAACCCGCGGTTTTGTTTCAATCGCACGGTCAATTGCCAACGCTCTCCGGCCTGCAGTTCGACATCCGGGTCGTACCAGGCAAGACTCAACAACCTGTTTGCCGGAGCCAGGCGTTTGTCGTTGATCTTCTCCACGGCAAAATAAAACCGTAATTTATTGTCTGTACGCTTCGGAATACCGGTGATCGTGCCGATAACATCGAAATCGACACCGTTTAAGTTGGACGGCAAGGCATTTTCAACCAGGCGCTGGCCATGGAAAGAGGCCCAGCACAGGCCGAACAGGAAGCCGGCGATTATCCAGTTGCGTCGGAAACCGAAAAATACAAATCCGGCAAAGCAACAGAAAATAACCGTCGAGTTTGCTAGAATGCGGGAGTGGTAAGCGAGTGTCATCGCTACCAGACAAGAAAGACCAAACCGGCTCATCACGCGGTAAATCGTTTCGTAACCGATTACAGTGTTTAATTAAGACCGGACTTGTCCGTGACTCCGCTCCGACGCTTGCTGTAACAAAAGATGCCACGAAAGTTTATTAAAAAATACCTTCCGAACGCCGAGCGGTTACGCGAAAACGGCTGTTTGGGCTTTCTTGGCGAACACATATACGATCCGGAGCTCTGGCATCTGAATCGCAGGTCGGTCTCGGGTGCGGTGGCGGTGGGTCTGTTCATGTGCTGGGTTCCCTTCCCTTTTCAAATGGTGATCGCCGGCATCCTGGCGATCGTCTTCCGTGTCAATATGCCGATTTCCGTGGCGCTGGTCTGGACGACCAATCCGGTCACGATACCGCCGATGTTTTACGCCGCTTACAAGCTCGGCACGAAAATCATCGGCACGACGCCCATACCCTACCACATGGAGTTCAATATTGAATCCATTGTCCACAAGCTGTCGGAAATCTGGCCGTCACTGGTGGTCGGCTGCCTGTTGTTTGCAGTGGTTTCTTCGCTGCTGGGATTTTTGTCGGTCAGATTGATCTGGCGCCTGGCGATGATACGTAAATGGCAGGCGCGCAATGAGCGACGGCGCCTGAAACGAACCACGCCCTGACCGGTTTGACGTTAATCCAGACCCCGCAGGTTGCCGCTGGTCAGCACCAGGGTCCGGTCCATACGTTCAGCCATGCGCCTGTCGTGCGTCACCACCAGAAAGCTCGTCCCCAGCGCCTCGTTCAGCGATAGCATGAGTTGATAGACTTTATCCGCAGTTCCCTCATCGAGGTTGCCGGTGGGCTCGTCGGCCAGCACTACCCGCGGCTTGCCGACCAGGGCACGGGCAAACGCCGCCCGCTGGCGCTCACCGCCGGACAGTTCACCGGGTTTGTGAGTCAGGCGCTCCGCCAGACCGACCTTGTCGAGCATCTCGGCCGCCCGCCGGGCTGCTTCGGATTTGTTAACGCCGCCGATCAACAGAGGCATGGACAC
>JAGRHW010000351.1 GCA_020444765.1 Gammaproteobacteria bacterium
CACCCTGCCGATAGAGCGACAGGACCTGATCTTCCGGAATGCTTTCGATAATCTCGGCCTTGTAGTCCTCGCCCATATCGCGGAAGAATGCAATCGCCTGGTCGCGCGGCATCTCAGAACGCTCGACCCGGATATCCTGCTTGGCCAGCTCCTCCATGCGCTTTTCGATAAGCTCGAGATCTTCCGGGGTAAACCCCCTCTCAAAGGCAAAATCATAATAAAAACCATCATCGATAACCGGACCGATGGTCACCTGCACCGACGGGAACAATTGCTTAACGGCCTGCGCCAGCAAATGCGCGCTGGAATGGCGAATGATCTCCAGACCCTCGTCATCCCTGGCAGTAATGATCGACAAGCGGCAATCCTCATCAATCAGATAAGAACCGTCGACAAGTTCGCCGTTAACGCGCCCGGCCAGCGCCGCTTTGGCAAGCCCGGGGCCGATATCACCGGCGACATCCAGAACGCTTAAAGGTTTTTCGTATTGACGTTGACTACCGTCAGGAAGAGTAATTTGAGGCATGATTGATATCCGTCAGTGGTGACCCCTACGCCAGGCCACTTGAATAATCCCAGTTAGGATGTTGAAAAAATCGGGTGTTACGCGAGCATTTTAACCGGCGCAATAATCCGGATGTGCTTTTGCGCGCAAGCAAAAGTGCGAAATCCTACGCCTGTCACAACACAGGCGCAAGACACATCCATGACCATCAGGAAAACATAGCCGTGACAAAGACAGCCGATTGTCGCTATTCATCTTCATCCTTTACCTTCGGCTTGCTCACCAGATAGAGCCAGATAAAACCAGCCACACCGGATAACAGCGACGCACCGAGAATCCCCGTTTTCGCCAGCAGCAGCAGATCCTCACGTCCGTCAAAACCAAGCTGGGCGACAAAGATCGACATGGTGAATCCGATACCCGCCAACAGGGAAACGCCGGCGATCTGACTGAAACTGGTGTCTTTCGGCAAAACCGCCACCTTCAATTTCAGCAGAATAAAACAAACAGAAGTTATACCGATAAACTTGCCCAGCACCAGACCCAGCGAAACACCCAGAAAAACAGGATGACCGAAGGTTTGCCCGAGCGAGGTGAACTCCAGCGGAATACCGGCATTGACCAGCGCGAATACCGGAATCACCAGATAAGCCACTGGCATGTGCCAGACATGCTCCATTCTTTGCAGCGGCGCTTCGACACTGTGCACGCCGTTTTCCAGGGTCTGGACCACCGCCCGCAGTTTGTCGTTGGTCATAATACTCGTGCCCGGCTTGTGGCTCTGATCAAAGTGCTCCATCAGCTCCCTGACATGCTCGCTGAACCGCTCAGGGTTGTATTTCGGGATTGCCGGCACCGACATCGCACCCAGCACACCCGCCAGCGTCGCATGAATGCCGGACTGCAATAAGGCATACCAGAGAAAAACCGAGACGATAAAATACGGCAGGGTCTTGCGCACACCCGCCATATTGAAAACCAGCAGCAGAACAAACAAAGCAGCAGCCGTCGTCAACGGCCCGGTGGCAATCGTGTCGGTATAAAACAGAGCGATGACGATTACTGCACCCAGATCATCAACGATCGCAAGCGCCACCAGAAAGGTGATCAGGGCCTTCGGCACCCGCTGCGCCAGCAAGGCCAGCGCACCGATCGCAAAGGCTATATCCGTTGCCATCGGGATTCCCCAGCCGAGCGCTTCTTCACCCGTCGGATTCAGGGCATAATACAACAAGGCCGGCACCACCATGCCGCCGATCGCCGCGCCTATCGGCAACACCGCATTGCGCGGATTGGCGAGTTCCCCGACCAGAAATTCTCGCTTCAGCTCCAGCCCCACGACGAAAAAGAACAAGGCCATCAAACCATCGTTAATCCAGTGATGGAGCGTCATTTTCAGCGACCAGTCGCCAAAACCGGCGCTGGCATAGGTGTGAATGAAGTGTTCGTATGCCTCGGACAAAGGTCCATTGGCAAGCACCAGGGCGATTACGGCCGTTCCCATCAATAACAGACCACTGGTTGTCTGGCGATGAATAAATTCTTCGAACGGCGTGATAATTTTGCTGAAGAACTGCTCCCAGGGCGCATGGTAGACGCCCGGGCCGTTTTTACTTGCCATTTTTTTGATCATATCCTGGCCTGATGTCGGTGATTATTGTTCATCTGAAAAAAGAGACTGCCGTGCATTTTCGAGCAATCGTGAAACCACCGGATGGGTGATCCGGCGTTCCACCGAGATTGCATAGAAACGTTCACGTATATCGTCAGCTCTGCCAAGCACCAGCGAGTCGCACTGATGGAGCATTTCCACTTCTATCGCGCTGGGGACGATAAACACGCCTTCGCCTTTTTGCCCGAACGCTTTCATCAGTGCGCTGTCGTCAAACTCGGCAACGATACGCGGATGTAGCCGGTGCTTGTCGAGCCATTGATCGATACTCGATCGCAACTGGGTTCCGCTACTCGGCAACAGCAAGGGGGCGCCGTCAAGACAGAACGGAAAGTCCCCATTCAGTCGGTCGCTGAGTCCTTTTTCAGCCAGAAAACTGACTCCAGACTCACCCAGCTTGTGACTGTACCCTCTGGTGCTGACGGTTGCGGGTATAGGCTGATCCGACAGCACCAGCTCCAGACGGTGTACCGACAACTCCGCAAGCAGGCTGTCAAGACTCGCTTCCCGACAGATCATGCGAACCGCTTCCGGCATCTGCAAGACCGGTTCGAGCATCCGGTGGGCGATGGACTTCGGCACCACATCGACCACGCCTACCCGGAACAACTGCGCCCGCCCTTTCGGCAGCTGATACAAAACCTCTTCGAGCTCATTGCCGAGCGAGAAGATTTCATCGGCGTAGCTGAGTACCATGCGGCCTGCTTCCGTCAGCTCAAGATGCCGGCCAATCCGGTTGAACAGCGTTACGCCGAGATTATCTTCCAGCAGACTCAGCTGGCCACTGATGGTCTGCGGCGTCAGATGCAGCCGTTCACTGGCTTTGGCGACGCCGCCCTCGGTAGCCACAGCCCAAAAGTAACGTAAGTGTTTATAGTTGACCATACGCACGCAATACTTCGTATTTTACGAATATTATAGCCAAAATATTCGACTTTTCCTTATCACATATTGTACCGATACTGTTTATGGCAACAAAGATGTTTAACAGCAATTAACGGTGTTGAATATGCAGACCATCATCCAAGCCCGGGATTTTTCCCTGACCGAAGCATTACGGAACCACGCTGAGCGCCGCTTGCAGTTCGCGCTGAGTTGTTGCAGCGAATACATCCGGCAAGTGGAAGTGCGCTTGTCCGATATCAACGGACCGCGAGGCGGCCCCGACAAGCGCTGCCATATTCATATCCTGCTCGACGGCCTGCCCGATGTCGTCATCGAGGACACCGAGTCGGATATGTATTTCGCCATCGACCGCGCGACGGAGCGGGCCGGCAGAACGATCAAACGAAAAATAGAACGGCGCCAGGCCCTGAGCAGGCAAAGCGCAGCGGCAGTCCCGCTAGCCGATCAGACAGACTGATTTGAAACTTACCCGGAACGAGAGACCAACCATGAGCAATTACGCATCCATTCCTTCAAGCAACAGCCAGACTTCGGTACTGGCGACCAATAAAGTCATTCGCAACACCTATATGCTGCTGTCCATGACCCTGCTTTTCAGCGCTGTAACAGCAGGTATTTCGATGGCCCTGAAGCTGCCGCACCCCGGCCTGCTGCTGACACTCGGCGGTTATTTCGGCCTGCTGTTCCTGACCTCGAAATTTCGTGACAGCGGCCTCGGTATCGCTTTTGTTTTTGCCTTGACCGGTTTTATGGGCATCACACTCGGACCGATGCTGAACGCCTACCTTGCCTTACCGAACGGCGGCCAGCTTATCATGACGGCCATGGCCGAGACCGGCGCGATTTTTCTCGGCCTGTCCGGCTACGCACTGACGACCCGCAAGGACTTCAGCTTTATGGGCGGCTTTCTGATGGTCGGGATTCTGGTCGCTTTTCTGGCCGGGCTCGGCGCCTTCTTTTTCAGTATGCCGGGCTT
>JAGRHW010000352.1 GCA_020444765.1 Gammaproteobacteria bacterium
CAGGCCTGCCAGTGACACCTGGTGTTGCAGCAGCTTGCCAATACTGGCATTGACATCGTGCGAGGCGATTTCCACCCGGCCGTTCAGACACAGCGCCGACTCGAAGTCAGCCAGCACGGCATCGGGCACATCACTACGCGGCAGTTGTATTATGACGTCGTTGAAACGCGAGGCCAGCAATTCACGCGGACTGCCCTCGGCAATGATGCGGCCATGATCCATAAACACCAGTTCGTCGCACAGCTGATAGGCTTCGTCCATATAGTGCGTCGTCAGGATGACGGTTTTGCCTTCACGTTTTATGCGCTCGACCAGTTGCCAGAAATTGCGCCGGGCCTGCGGATCGAGGCCGGTGGTCGGCTCGTCGAGAAAAACCACCTGAGGATCGTTGACCAGAGCGATCGCCAGCAACAAGCGTTGCCGCTGACCGCCCGACAACTTGCGCGCATCCCGATTTAGAAAATCCTCCAGGGAACAGCTCTCGACCAGCTCGTCGAAGCGGCGGGTCCTGGGATAAAAGCTGCCGAACATTTTCAGCGCTTCGGCGACCGTCATGTAATCCTGCAAGGCGGTCGACTGAAACATGATGCCGGCCTCCTCGCGAAACGCCGGCCCGAGCGGCTGCTGTTTGTAGCGTATCTCGCCGGCGCTTGGCGTCAGAATGCCTTCCAGCATTTCCACGGTCGTCGTCTTACCCGCGCCGTTCGGTCCGAGCAGACCGAAACAACTGCCCTGCTCGATCCGGAAACTCACGCCGTCGACGGCTGTTACATTGCCCCAGTTTTTTTGCAGATTGGTTACTTCCAGCAAGGCTGGCATAGGTGATGTCCTTTTTTCGCGCATGATAACGCAGCCGGGCCGCCACAGAAACGTAAAAGCCGGCGGTTTTTTATCTGCGCAAACTCGCAGGATTCTTAACAAGAACGGACCGACGGCCTATACTGAACGCCTCTCGCCCGGGGAAACTTTTATCAAGCAACTGATCGATTTCGTCCGCCGACACCCTGGCCTTTTCGTGCTCACTGGCGCCGGTGTCAGCACCGATTCGGGTATTCCGGATTACCGCGACCAAGACGGCTCGTGGAAAACCTCGACACCGATCCAGGGCCCTGCGTTCGTACGCAGTGAATCCGTGCGCAAACGTTACTGGGCGCGCAGCCTGATCGGCTGGCGTCACTTCGGCAGGGCCGCGCCGAACGCCGCCCATCACGCGCTGGCGGCGCTGGAGGAACTCGGCTATCTGCGCCATCTGCTTACGCAAAACGTCGACGGCCTGCATCAACGCGCCGGCAGTCGCGCCGTGACCGATCTGCACGGCAATCTGGCGAGAGTGATTTGCCTGAATTGCCGGCAGACTTTTTCGCGCGCGGTGCTGCAAACGCGGCTGGAAGCGCTCAATCCGGATTTTCTGAATATTGCCGCGGTCGAGGCGCCGGACGGTGATGCCCGGCTCGAGACGGATTTTGACGCATTCAAGCCCGTCGATTGTCAGGCCTGCGGTGGGGTGTTGAAACCCGACGTGGTTTTCTATGGTGAAAACGTACCGCTGCCGCGCGTTGCCAGGGCGATGGATGAATTGCAGCAATCCGACGCGCTGCTGATCGTCGGCTCGTCGCTGATGGTCTATTCCGGTTATCGTTTTTGTCTCAGGGCGGCTGAACTCGGCCTGCCGATTGCGGCGATCAACCTCGGCAAAACCCGCGCCGATGACTTGTTCCGGTTTAAGATCAGCGCCAATTGCGGTGCTACGCTGGACAGACTGCTCGCCGGACTGAGCGAACGGGAGTCGGCCTGAAATGCAAACCGATTTGTTTGATCCTGACAACAGCGACCGGCGGGAATGGCAGCTGGCCGACGACTCGCGCCTGATCCTGTTTTTCGACGTACTCGACAAATCCGTCGCGGCACATTATTTCGCCACCCTGATGAATATTGTCGAGTGGCAGCAAAGCGATATCACGATTGCCAACCGGCGGATAAAAATCCCCCGCCTCAACGCCTGGTACGGCGATCCGGAGGCGCATTATCAGTATTCCGGGCAAAACTTCGAGCCCCTGCCCTGGCTGCCGGAACTGCTGGAAATACGCCGGCAGTTGCAGCAATTCTCCAAACATGACTTCAACAGCGTGCTGGTGAATCTGTATCGCGGCGGACAGGACAGCGTCGCCTGGCACGCGGACAACGAGCCGCATCTCGGCCGCAATCCGGCGATCGCCTCGCTGAGTCTCGGCAATACGCGGCGTTTTCAGCTCAAGCACCGGCGCGACAAAACCCTTGCCCGCATCGATCTCGATCTGCCCGACAATTCCCTGCTGCTGATGGACGGCGCCCTGCAACACCACTGGATTCATCAGGTGCCGAAAACCCGCAAACAGGTCGGCCCGCGTATCAACCTGACCTACCGGCGGGTAATCAGCCCGGGCGGACATCGGCGGTACTGAGTGCTAAACTCGGCGATTCATTGGCAAAGTAAGCAACGGATAGTGACAGACCATGCTTGGAAACCTGTTCGGTAAACTTTTTGGCAGCAAGACCGAGGAGCCTGAAGCGCCGTCCGTCGAATACCAGGGCTTTACCATCACTCCGGTGCAAAAGGCCGCTGGTGGCCAGTTCCATACCTGCGGCGTCATCCGCAAACAAATCGACGGCGTCGATCACGAAGCGCATTTCATTCGCGCGGACACCCATCCAACCGCCGAGCAGGCCGCGCAGCATTGCCTCAGCAAAGGCAAACAACTTATCGATGAACAAGGCGAACGCCTGTTCGAAAAATCCAACCTATAGGGCCCGCCATGACCTACCAGAACGTATTGATCACAGGTAACAGCAGCGGCCTCGGGCTTGCTTTCACCAGACACCTGTTGCAGCAAGGCACATCGGTTTTCGGCCTGAGCCGCCGGGGCTGTCCACTGGAAGACAAACGGCTCAGCGATATCCGCTGCGATATGGCGGACCTGGATTCGATTGCGCCGGCGCTCGATGAATTACTCGGCGATACGCGGACGCTCGACCTGGTGTTGCTCAACGCCGGTATTCTCGGTGAAATTCGCGACCTCCATGAAACGCCGGTCGCCGATATCGAGCATGTCATGCGGATCAATGTCTGGGCCAATAAGATAGTCCTCGATACCCTGCTCTCACGCTCGATTGCCTGCAAACAGATCGTCCTGATCTCTTCTGGCGCCGGCGTCAACGGCAACAAAGGCTGGGGCGCTTACTCGCTGTCCAAAGCGGCCTTGAACATGCTGACCATGCTGTACGCCCATGAGATGCCGCAAAGCCACCTCAGCGCGCTGGCGCCGGGCCTGGTGGATACCGCGATGCAGGATTATCTCTGTGACGAAACGATCAAGGCTGTCAGTGACTTCCCTTCGCTTGGCAGATTACGTTCGGCGCGCGGCACAGTGGATATGCCGACGCCGGATGTCGCCGCACAGAAAATTCTGGACACCCTGCCTGAACTGCTGAAACAAGCGAGTGGCAGCTACAGTGACATACGCTCCTTAGCTCACTGATTCCGGCCTGGTTGACGGCAGGAAACAAATCAATACGCCCTTTCTCAACATTCGACTTGCATTATCCTGGAGCAAAATAAACCGGTTTTGCACGGATTTATTGCACCAGGTTTATGGATTGGCCTCTCAAACAAGCAATCCGGCATCGCCGATCCCGCGTATTCATGGTTGAAACGTAAAACTTTAAGGGTTTCTTCCAACCATTTCGTAGCTGAAAGAATCACAATTTTTCCGGTAAAAGTTCATTGTCGTGCAGCCGCGCCCAATCAATACTTGATTGCAAAGATTAGTTTTTCATTACCGATGCCAGGAGGTCACAATCATGAAACAAGGTACGCTATTGCCGAACCGGCAACAAATGCTGCACGCAGCGATCAGTCTGACATTCTGGTTTTGCCTGGCCAGCAGTCAGGCATTGGCTTCGCCGTTTTTTCCGCTTTAGTTCTGCTCACCGGCGTTGTCAGTGCAATTTGTAATGTTCACTAAGCGGGCATATTGTTTTTTGCATCGCAACAAACATTTGCTGACGTGGAGTAATGGCCG
>JAGRHW010000353.1 GCA_020444765.1 Gammaproteobacteria bacterium
ATCCAGCCGTTGCCCATTAAAGGTCACTGTATACGGCAATCGGGTAATCCCGTTGCTGAGGTTGAAGCGGTTTTCCGACTCCAGCGCACGAACGCCGTAGCGCATACCGGAGGTAAAGATACATGCCTGATTCAACACCGAGATGGATTTTTTCGTGGTATCGGTACGCAACACATGCACATCATCGATACCGGACACCCGGATAACGGGCTCGCCGGCAAGAGAACCCTCGTCAGGTGACGGCTCAAGCAACAAGGTGTCATTGGCGAATGCAAATAAACCGGACAGCGAAACGGCCAGCATGCCGGCCGAGATAGTGGTTGTTTTCATTATTATTATAGTCCACTTTTTTAATGACCCTGTTCTGTGCAGGACCTGTAGAGCGGATAACGGCATCAGACGGACTCGGTTGAGTCGTGTCGCCGAGCGGACACGGTAAAATCATACAAAGCCATGCTTTATTGTGCGACAGTCGGCTTTTTTTCTGACTGCGTCAGGTTTTCAGACGAATGCATTGCAGCCCGCCCGCTGCTTGCCGTTATCTCACCTGAGTCAACCGGTGAATAATAATAATGAGAATCCACACCGTCCTGGCCGGCCTGCTGGCGCTTTTGCTGGCGCAGGCAACATCGGCCCAGGTTTCCGTCAGTCGCTCCGTCATCAACTTCAAGGCGGGCGAACAGATTCAGGATTTCGACGTCCTGAACACCGCCGATCACAAAATCTGGCTGTCATTACAGGCTTCGGAAATCATCGACCCGACCTCCGCCACGTCCCGCAAGGTGGAACTCAATGATCCGCGCACCGCAGACGTTCTGGTAACACCCTCGCGCCTGCTGCTGCCGCCGGGGCAACAAAAAAGGATTCGGGTGATCATGCGCAACCCGGCCGGCGAAAAAGAACGCATCTTTCGCCTTGCCGTGCTGCCGCATACCGGCCGGATCTCATTGGCTGATAACGCACCGGCACAACTCTCCGGCGGCATCAAGGTTTTACTGGGTTATGAATTGCTGTTGATTTCGAGGCCTGAAAATCCGACGCCCGAAATACAGGCCCGGCGCCGTGATGACAGCGTGGAATTTATCAACACCGGCAACACGAACGTCATGCTGCAACGTATCTCACAGTGCTTTGCGGTAACCGGCGATTGCCTGGAGCTGCCGACCAAAAGGCTTTATCCCGGCGAGTCGTTGACGGTCGCCATCGATCCGCAGTCTGTTACCCCCTGGGCCATAGAAACCGTGCAGGCGGATGGTGACGGAGTTAAAACCGTGGTCTACTAGGGCGCTGCGCTATTGCAGCGGATCGGCAAAGCAAACCAGCGGTCTTTTCGACACATACACCGCCTGATTAAGCGGGTCCGGCGCGATCACCATGCAAGAGCTGCCCGGACCGGTTCGAACAGTAAACAATTCTCCGGGTGCAACCTGGATTTGCAGGACACCATCATCACCGATTTCCTGCACGCCGGACTCCTGATCGATTGAGATATTTCCGACATGGGCGCCGCTTTCATCGACCAGTGTCGTGATCAATTCATATCTGGGCACGGTATGGGTGCGGATGCGTTCCACATTGCCCGGATACAGAGTGAAGTCGTATTCACGGCGATCCAGGCCACTGTATTGTGTTGAATTGGGCACCAGTTTCAGCGAATAGTCCTTGAACGGTTTGAGACTGACGAAATGCCGGCTGCCGATACGACCGGAGCGGACCCGCGTACCGTTGGCATAGATGTCAAACCCTGCGCCGCGCGGCTCACCCGTTACATCGACGATGATTCCCGCGCCGGTAAAGTCCATGCCGCCGGCCGCCGGACCCTTGCCATCGAGGCCTATCTGTACGCCGAGTTCACCGACCGATCGCTGCAGATTTTCGCCCTGCTTCTTGTCCACCCACTCGGCGGTGGCGCTGGTGTTGAAATAGCGGTTCTCATAATCGACCGTCAAACCGGCGGAGCTGCTGTCGTCGTTACTGGCCGCAAATACCGTATTTTTACGGTAGGAATCGGCCACCGGATCGGAGGATTTGTAGGTCGCGCTCAAACCGGTACTGTAACGAGACTCGCCGTGGGAATCCGCGCCGATATGGGTGTCGGATCGGGTTGTCCACTGATCACGCTCAAAGGATATCTTCAGCTGGAAAAGCAGTTTCTCCTCGACCTGGTCGCGCTGGTAGCGACTTTCCAACTCACCTTTAAGCCCGAGGTTCTGAAAAACCGGGTGACGGACATAGGCCGCCCACTGGTTAACCTCAGAGTCACCATCGTAATTGGTTTGATCACGGTAACTGGAACTGAAGCCGTAAACGACCTCGTTGAATTCACCGGTCAGGCCTATGCCGACCTGGGTAAATCTCGACGACAACAGCTTGCGCAGGGCCGTGCTTTCAGTGGCCTCCAGATCGATATCACTGTGGTAGCTGTCAGCATTTATGCTGGCGGTCAGATCACCGTTTTTGTAGGTCAGGGTCGCCCCGTAACCGTAGGTATTGCTTTCACCGACCAAGGCCCGGGTCTTCCAGAAAAAAGTGCGATTGAACTGCAACAGCTCCGCCTGCGCCAGGGTATCATTGCGTAATTGCATCAGGCCAAGACTCCAGGCCGTGCGGCCATTGATCCTCCGCCCGTAATCGGCACCGAATACGACTTGTTGTTCACGTTGCGGATACTTATCCGCCTGAGTTGTCGAGATCGGCGCACCCAGCATAAACCCGTAACTGCCCCGGCCTTTGGGTGGTAACAGGGGGCTGCGGGTATAAAGACGTTTTTCGACCCGGTCACCGGACTCGGTATCGTTGATACGGATATCGACCTCGTAGGTGCCTTCCGGCAACATGCTGGTGTCGAGCACATGATTGCCCGCCTCGTAACTGGCACCGGAATAGACACGGTCGCCGACCGCCAGCTGCACGATGGAACGGCGCGGCAGGAAAATTTCCAGATTGCTGCCGAACAGACTCGCCACCTTGCGCCGCGATTTTACCGAACTTGCCCAACGCAAACCCATCACATCGAGGTTCGCGAGATAACCGGCCGGTGAGTAGGTAAAGGTGCCGGCCTCCACCTCGTGATCCGGGAAATAGTGCGTCATCGACGCCGTGCGAACACGATGAAATCCGGTGTCAGAGTTGTAATCTGCATTGAAGGCCAGATTGCCCTGCCCGTAACTGAACACCCCGGTCATGGTGGTATACAGGGAGGTATCTTCATCATTGAGACGGGAGGCAACCGCATTGGCCGACAAGACCGAGGTTTTACGGGACCTGGCCTGCGGCAGATATTTATCGTGGTAACGCGACTTGTAGGTCAGAAAATCATCGGCCAGAAACAGATCGACCCGCAAATGAGCTTCATCGAAAATAACCCCGGCGGTATCGGTTTCCAGCCAGCCGCAATCACGCTTTTCACGCAGCGGCGTGCAGACCAGATCGCGGTTGGCCGGAAGTTTGCCCTGCAGATGCCTGGCTATCAGATCCCTGCTGCGCACCCCGGTCAGTCCGTCCAGCAGTCCTCGGGTCGATTCAAACTGCAGGGTCTCATCGTCATAGTTGATCCGCCCGGTGCTGACCAGCCGGCCAAGAAAAAAGACGTCGACCAGCGTGGTGTACTGCTTGTCGAGGCGTTCAAAGCCGGGGGGCGTAGTGTCGTCGTCGACGAGAATTTCCGGTGTTTGCACATCCAGCCGGTCGAGCGTGTCCGGCGACTCCGGTGTTACCGCTAAAACCGGTCCCGCCGTGATCGTAATCGACAGGCAAGCAGCAGCCATAGCGGTGCGTAAACACCACGGTCTGAAATCGCGTGATTGTAAAAAATTCTGGACCGGCATCCGGATCGGCTATGACAAACTGTTTAATTCAACGAGCTGTCTGCGCTACCGCTCCTTCTCCAGGATCGGCCACCGTGAACCAGAAATTCATTTTTTATAATATATTTCAAATACTTACCTAATAATTCATTGATCAAAACCTGATTAGAAACCTGCACTGATGGTTTGTACTTTTTCCGCCAGCGCCAGGAGAAGACAGGCAATAAACTCGCCGACCGGCAGGG
>JAGRHW010000354.1 GCA_020444765.1 Gammaproteobacteria bacterium
GATGCACGATGCGGGGCTAGCTGCCGACGCGCTCTACCGCCTCCGCACAGGCGCGACATCGAACGGATCGGGGGCCGGCGTCTGCGGCTGTGTTCCCTCGGCCCGGCGCTTGTCGTGATGGACAAGCGCGCATTTCGGCGAGCACAGCACGCCCCGGTCGCACCAGTAGGCCGGGCCTTCCTCGATCCGCCCGTGATAATAGTGGAACCGGTCTGATCCGTAGATCAGCCCGCATTCGATGCAGCGGTGGCGTTGCGGTCCGGCGAGCATGGTGCGTCCTCCCGCTCCAGTCATAAGCGCCGACCTCTCGCCGGGCAAGCCGTCCCGACGTTTGACGTTTACGTAAAAAGGACATAGCACATCATCTGGAGCCGGGCCGTTTTCGCCCGCCTTTCGGACTGCAGACAATCGCTTGGGAGGACGGCATGTATCGCGCACCGGTCGACGAGATCGCCTTCACGCTGAAACATGTGGCGCGGATGAATGAGGCGATCGGGCAGGGAAGTCTCGGCGACCTCTCGGAGGACCTCGTCGACGCCATTCTCGAGGAAGCCGGAAAGTTCGCCAGCGACGAGGTGGCGCCGCTGCACAAGATCGGCGACGAGCACGGTGCGGTGCTGAAGGATGCGGCGGTGACGATGCCGCCGGGCTGGAAAGAGGTCTACCACCACTGGATCGAAGGCGGCTGGAGTGCGCTGACCGGTCCTGAGGCATATGGCGGGCAGGACCTGCCGGTCATGCTGTCGGTCGCCGCGCTGGAGATGTGGAACTCCGCCTCCATGGCCTTCGGCATCGGCCCGACCCTGACGCTGGGCGCCGTCGACGCCATCGAGAAGCATGCCACCGAGGAACTCAAGCAGACCTATCTCGCCAAGCTCGTCTCGGGCGAGTGGATGGGGACGATGAACCTGACTGAGCCGCAGGCGGGCTCCGATCTCAATGCGCTGCGCGCCCGAGCCGAGCCCGCGGGCGACGGCACCTACCGCATCTTCGGGCAGAAGATCTTCATCACCTATGGCGAGCACGACCTCGCCGACAACATCGTTCATCTCGTCCTCGCCCGTCTGCCGGACGCGCCGCCGGGGACCGGCGGAATCTCGATGTTCCTGGTACCGAAGTTCATTCCCGGGGCGGACGGCGCACGCGGGACGCGGAACTCGGTGGCCGCGGTCGGCATCGAGCACAAGCTCGGCCTTCACGGTTCGCCCACCTGCACGATGGCCTATGACGGCGCCGTGGGCTGGCTGGTCGGCGAGGAGCATCGCGGCCTCGCCTGCATGTTCACCATGATGAACCTGGCGCGTCACGCCGTTGGCGTTGAGGGTTATGCGATTGCCTCGCGGGCCTATCAGCAGGCGGTCAATTACACGCGTGAACGTGTACAGGGCAAGCCCTTGGTCGAAGGCCAGGAGTATCCGGGCGGGATCATCAATCATCCCGATATACGCCGCCTGTTGATGACCATGCGTAGTCAGGTGGAAGCCATGCGGATGTTGTCATTGAACTGCGCGGTTGCATTCGATATCGCCAAGGCGAATGCGGATGAAACGATCCGCGAACAATCGCGCCGGCGCGGGGAATTGCTGACGCCGCTGGTCAAGGGCTGGTCGACCGAGACCGGCGTCGAGCTGTGCTCGATGTCCGTACAGGCGCATGGCGGTATGGGCTATATCGAGGAAACCGAGGTCGCTCAAACGCTCAGGGACAGCCGTATCACGCCTATCTATGAAGGGACTACCGCGATTCAGGCCAATGACCTGGTCGGCCGGAAAACCCTGCGTGATCAGGGGCTCGGTATGCGGGAATTGCTGGGTGATATGCGAGCCACGCAGGAGGCCCTGGAGCAGAGCAGCAACAGCCTGCTGGCAAACACCTTGGCCGGTGCATTCGGTCGTGCCATCGATGATTTGCAAACCGTGGTTGACTGGTTGCTGGAAGAGAAAAACCCGGTCTTGCAGTATGCCGGTTCGGTGAATTATCTGATGATGTCGGGCCGGATTGCCGGCGGCTGGATGCTGATGCAGGCCGCTTTGGCGGCCAACGAAGCGCTGGAAGCCGGGCAAGGTGATGCAGCTTTTTATTCGGCGAAACTGGCACTGGCGGAGTTTTATGCCTGGCATATCCTGCCTCTGGCGAGCGCCATGTTGCCGGCTATCGTTGATGGCGGGCGTGCGACGGTTTCGCTGGCGGACAGCCAGTTTTAACTTCCTGATACAAAAAATCGCGCCGGTTCCCTTATGGCCGGCGCGTAGCTATTCAAACAATCCGCTGTGATAGCGGCTTCATCTGTGCCTTAAACCCTTCTGAGTGACTGCGATTTCGATAGATTTTGCTCAAACCGGTTGCTGATAGCGTTACGCAACCCGAACCTGGTTCTAGTCGGCCTTGACCTTTCCAGCCATGTTTTTCGGTCAAAAAATTCCCGCTCACACCGGTGAAAAATAATTCGTTTTATTACATGTAAAGAAAGTTTCATTGGAATCAACCTTGCATTCATCAGGAGTATTTCAGACCGGTCTATCGACAGCGATGTCCGGCGCACGCTTGCGATAAAAATTTTAAGTTACATTTTAACTAATTGATTAATAATAATTTTATTGCCTGATAAGCGTCATTGGCACAGCGGATCAATAAGCTTTGATGAAACACCTGATGTGTGCGTTACAGTACCTGCGATTATTGCCGAGCGGCAGTAAATGGGGGCTTGTGTACGTCATTCTGACGCTGGGTATGGTCAATAATGCCGGTGCCAGCTGGCTCGACAGTGATTACTGGTGCCGGGTTTATGGCTGTATCGCCGTTGGCGACGGCAATGCCTGGGATATCTACGACGTTTATGATTTTTCCACGGGACGTACCGTGCGGGCCGGTCAACCCTTGATCGCCTGGTCGGGTAATCCCTACCAGGGCAGCGGAACCGTCAATGCGGTTAAAACCGGTACGCTCAATCCGGTTGACACACCCAACACCTATCAGGGCGTACTGATTGATATCGACCAGAATGGCGACTCGCTTGCCGACGGTTTGTTGAGCGATGCCAACGCCAGCGGCTATCTCGACCTGGGTGACGGACTTGCGGAATTTGGCTTGACGCCGCAGACCGATATCGTGCTCAAGGACCGCGCCTTCAAACACAGTTTTTATATCGCCGCACGTACGGATTTTTATGTTTATGGTCGCGCCTGGCTACAGTCGGGTTCGGGTGAGCTGGCTGATTCCATCAGCCCTGAACAAACCGGGCTCGGCGTCGATATGGTCAGAACGGGCGTGGATAACGGATTCGCTTTCGGCAGTTCCACCACCGATCCGGACTTCGTGCCCGCCAGCGGTATCGCGGATCTTGACGATATCTGGAATACCCCGAAACGACTGGCCGAGTTCCGCCGCAACGGAGGGACGCGCGCCAGCAATTCCAATGATGTGGCCAATCAGGCGGTCCGGGTCGATATCGAATATCAGTTACCGGAGCCGGACTTTTCTTATGGCACGGGCGAACTGGCCTACCGCGTCGAATACCTGTTTTACAACCGTTAGTGAGGCGCTTATGAACGATAACCGGAAACGGGTCAGTCCCGGAAAAACAGTTGCCGGATTGCTGCTGGGTCTGATGTCAACGCTGCTGAGTCCAACGGTATCGGCCGAGCTGATCAGCGTGCAGCTCGATGGCGCCAGGGAAACGCTTCATCTGGACCTGGAAAAAGGGGTATTGTATATCGGCAGTGATTGCAGCCCGTTCCTGTATTTTACCCGGGCTCCGGGCGTCCGCAGTAAAGCGGACCGGGTAAAAGAGTTCAAGGTTTCACAAAACAAGAGCCGCAGCGCGAATAAAACGGTGACGGCGCCGCGGCTGCCAAGTCGTATCATCATCGATGGTGACGATGTTGAAATCGTCACTCACAGCGTCAAAGGTGTGAGCCGGGCAAAAGGCAAGTCCGGCAGCACACAGGCAATCATGAGCAGGGCGTCCCGCAGTTGTAAAAACTAGCTGTTTTACATATTGGGGTAATTCGGACCGCCGCCGCCTTCCGGG
>JAGRHW010000355.1 GCA_020444765.1 Gammaproteobacteria bacterium
CTGAAGCTTTTTTCGACGATAAACGCCGTGATGCCTTTGGAGCCCGCTTCGGGGTCTGTCTTGGCATAAACCACAAGGGTGTCGGCATCCGGGCCGTTGGTGATCCACATCTTGTTGCCGTTGAGTATATAGCGGTCGCCGCTTTTTTCAGCCCTGAGCTTCATCGAGACGACGTCCGAGCCGGCGCCCGGCTCGGACATGGCCAGCGCACCGATATGTTCGCCGGAGCAGAGTTTCGGCAGGTATCTGGCCTTTTGTTCCGGCGAACCGTTGCGGTTGATCTGGTTGACGCACAGATTGGAATGCGCGCCATAAGACAAGCCGATGGAGGCCGAGGCGCGGCTGATTTCCTCGACCGCCACGACGTGCGCGAGGTAGCCCATGCCGCTGCCGCCGTAATCCGGATCGGCCGTGATGCCCAGCAGGCCGAGATCGCCAAGCGTCGGCCACAGGTCGGCGGCAAAGGTGTTGCTGGCGTCGATTTCGGCGGCCCGAGGGGCGATTTTTTCCTGGGCGACTTTGTGCACCATATCGCGCAGGGCCTCGACCTCGTCGCCAAGCGCAAAATTCATAACGGCATTAAACATGGTTGTTCCCTCCTGCAGACTGATTCAACGGCCGGTGGCGAAGAGTCGGAATTTGCGACGGGCCGGGCTCAAATGGCGTTTTTTTATGGACAAGAAACTCGTCACACAGGCTAGCAGTTTTACCGGATTCTGGCTACTGAATTTGTTTTTCAAGATGAGCTAAGCAGTTGATTAAAAAAGATTTAACGGCTTGACGTGGTTTTTCAGGCGGTTCCGGGGAAATTGCTCCTGATACCGTTGAGGGCTAATTTTTTTGCGCCGAAATTTTTCGCTTTCCCGAAGAATTGAGAAAACGTCTTTGGCGATAAATCATGGGCTTATGGTGATTCAACAAATACAACGGTCTGCACCGTAAGAGTTTGGGATGTTTCAAAGCAGTGCACAATTTTACAAACTCATGCCGACGCGGATGAAAATTACGTCAGCCGGAATTGACTGTTGGTCTTTCTTTGCTGCTTTGTTGTGGATTTCCTCGATCGCTGTGTATACTCCGAAACAATTCCCATCAAAAGTGATCGTGGATGGCGGCGCCGGTTCTTGAAGTAACGAATATACATAAACGGTTCGACGACCTCGAAGTCCTGAAAGGCGTGTCCTTGACGGCCAGGGCCGGAGATGTCATTTCCCTGGTCGGCTCAAGTGGTTCCGGTAAATCCACCTTTCTGCGCTGCATCAATCTGCTGGAAATTCCCGATGAGGGCGATATTGCAGTTTCCGGTGAGCATATCCGGCTCACGTCGGCCAAAGGCGGCGCCCGGATCGCGCCCGACAGCAAGCAGGTGCAGTCGCTGCGCACGCACATCGGTATGGTCTTTCAGCAGTTCAATCTCTGGGCGCATCTGACCATTCTGCAAAATGTCATGGAAGCACCGGTGCATGTGCAGGGGTTGCCGAAGCCGGAGGCGCGTGACATCGCCATGGAATATCTGCAAAAAGTCGGTATCGCTGAAAAGGCCGACAGTTATCCGTCGTCGCTGTCCGGCGGGCAGCAACAACGCGCGGCGATAGCCCGGGCGCTGGCGATGCGGCCCGCGGCGATTCTGTTCGATGAGCCGACCTCGGCGCTCGATCCGGAGCTGGTCGGCGAAGTATTGTCGGTGATGCGCAAGCTGGCGGAAGAGGGCACGACCATGATCGTCGTCACCCATGAAATGGCATTTGCGCGGGATGTCTCGAGTCAGGCGATTTATCTGCACGAAGGCAGAATAGAGGAGCAGGGCGAGCCACAGGCGATGTTCCGCAACCCCAGGACGGATCGATTCAAACAATTTTTGTCCAGCTCGCTGAACTAGCCTCGTCGCGCGGCGGACTCACGAAAGATATGAGGCGATTCGGAGTAATCAGATGAAAAAATTTTTACTAAGCGTGATGATTGGCGCCATGGCCTTTGCCGGTTCCGCGATGGCGGAAAAGGCCCGTATTGCCTCCGAGGGTGCTTACGCGCCCTGGAATTACATGGACGATAGCGGCAAGCTTGCCGGTTTCGAGATCGATCTTGGGAACGATCTTTGCCAGCGTGCCGGGCTCGAGTGCGAGTGGATCGTCAATGAGTGGGATACGATTATCCCGAACCTGATCGCCGGTAACTACGACGCCATCATGGCGGGTATGTCGATTACCGACGAGCGCAAGCAATCGATCGATTTCAGCGACGATTATTTTCCGCCGGACCCGTCCAGATATGCCGCGGCCAAGGGCGCGGAGTTTGATTTTGCCAACTTGAAGGATAAGAAAATCGGCGTTCAGGGCGGCACCATCCAGGCCAACTACGCCGAGCAGAATTTCAAGGATGGCAACCAGATTCTCTCCTACGAAACCGGTGACCAGTCGATCGCCGATCTTGCTGCGGGCAACGTCGATATGGTGTTGGCCGACGGCGCATTTCTGGAGCCGGTCGTCGAGGGTTCGAATGGCGCCATCGTTTTCGTCGGTGAAGACGTGATGCTCGGTGGCGGGGTCGGTATCGGGCTGCGCAAGGGCGACGCACTTGGTGAGAAACTGCAGGCCGCGCTCGCAGAAGCCAAGGCCGACGGTACGGTCGACAAGCTGATCATGGAATATTTCAAGAAAGGTCCTTTTTACACCGAGTAAACGCTGTCCGGATACGGGCGCAAGCGGCGCCCGTATCCCCCCATTCCGGAACCCCGCCGTATGCTGGAAAGCCTGATCAACTGGCTCAGTCAATTCCTCAGTGAAGACTGGATTTCCAGCCTCGAATACCTCACCAACGGCAAGCACCTGACCTGGTATGCAAGCCTGCGCTACACACTCGGGGCCGGTGTCTTCGGTGCCATACTGGCATTGATATTCGGCCTGACCGGCGCGGCCATGAAGCGCTCGGGGTTTCTGCCGTTCAAGTTGTTCGGCGACTTTTACACCACCATCGTGCGCGGTGTTCCCGACGTGCTGTTCTTTTTGTTTTTTCCGCTGGCCTTCGAGCAAGCGGTGGAATATTTCTTTGCGCGGTCCAAATGCAGCGCCACGGAAATCGCCAATGCTGTCGCCTGGCCACCCTGCGATGCCGCCAACTGGTTTTTGACGACCGGGGATTATTTCATTCTGGCCTGTTTTTCACTTGGCATTGTTTACGGCGCGTTTACCGCCAACGTCATTCACGGCGCGATGGGTGCGGTGCCGAAGGGACAGCTCGAAGCGGCCCAGGCTTATGGATTTTCCAGTCGGCAGATCTTCTGGCGGTTTCATGTCAGACAGATGTGGGTCTATGCGTTGCCGGGGCTTTCCAATGTCTGGATGTTGCTGCTCAAGGCCACCTCCTTGTTATCGCTGTTGCAGATTGCCGATGTGGTGTTGTGGGCGGATCGCCTGGGCGCGCCGAATTATTTTCCGAGGGTCGGGCTTGTGCATCCGGACTGGCGCTGGAAATATTATTTTGCCCTGTTTGTGTTTTATATCCTGATGGCGATGTTGTCGGAGTGGTTCTTCGGCAAACTGCAGGCCCGCGCCAGCCGCGGTGTGGTTGCCGTCAGATGATGGATGCGATTCTCCAGGATATTGCGACGCTCGCCAGACCGGCGCTGTTCAATATTTATTTTGCCCTGGCCTCGATCCCGATCGGTTTCCCGCTTGCAGTATTGCTGGCGCTTGGCAAGAATCACCAAAACCGTCTGATCTCAGGGTTTTCCCGCGCCTATATCTATGCCTTTCGCGGCTCGCCCCTGTTTATCCAGTTTTTCATGTTTTATTCCATCATGCTGTCGCTCAATCTCAGCTACTGGAAACCGATGGGCATAGACTGGTTTGTCATGCACCCCTTGTTTCTCGGGCCGCTGGTGCTGATCTTCAATACCAGCGCCTATTCGGCGGAGATTTTTTACGGTGCCCTGTTAACCGTGCCGAAGGGCGAGCTGGAAGCGGCCCGTGCGGTCGGTATGAGCCGCTGGCGTGAATTCCGTTCCGTGACCTGGCCGAACATGAT
>JAGRHW010000356.1 GCA_020444765.1 Gammaproteobacteria bacterium
TTGTTAATTGCCTATGTACTTGTCTATCTTGTTTAAAACGCTTGTCCGGATGCCCGCGGATCAGCTTTGACGGGAGTTCTGTCGATTTGCCCTGCATATACTGCAGACTTGCATTATGTCAACAAAACAGATAACGGGCAGGAATTTGACATGGCGGAGAGAGAGGGATTCGAACCCTCGATGGAGCTATAAACCCCATACTCCCTTAGCAGGGGAGCGCCTTCAGCCACTCGGCCATCTCTCCGTGGATGTGATTATATCTGATTTTCGCGATGAGACGAAACCCAGAATGGAATTACCGGCAACTCGATAAAAAGCCGATAATCCGGATGAAATACTCATCAAAAAAGCCGCCGGTTCTAACGGGCGGCCTCAAGTACTGTAGGATACCGCTTTAAATAATCAAGGTAAAGTCTTAACAAATCACCAGATCTACAACCCGGGGATTTTATGCTTACTGATTACCGCGATTATCTTCATCGATGTCGAGCATCTGTGCTTCGGGAACATCATCGCCTTCCTGTTCCCGCTTGATACGCTCGTAGATTTCTTCACGATGCACGGCGACTTCTTTCGGCGCGTTCACGCCAATACGGACCTGATTGCCTTTTACACCCAGCACTGTCACAGTCACTTCGTCACCGATCATTAATGATTCGCCAATTCGACGCGTCAGGATCAACATAAAATTCTACTCCATGTTCAAAAAATAAATCACCCTGAAAATTTCAAGCATACTATCTATTGCTTATTCGCAGCTCGCGGGCGTTAGTTACAATGCCGGTTTAAACCGGTCTCCGTATAACAAGTACCGTAAATTCACGAATCCACAGCCGCTAAACGAATATAGTTAACTGATTTCCTGCGGATTTTTATCCAGACCAAACGCTTCGTGCAGCGCTCTTACACCAAGTTCCAGATACTTCTCGTCAATAACAACCGAGATTTTAATCTCTGACGTCGAAATTAATTGTATATTTATGCCTTCATCGGACAGCGTTTTGAACATACGGCTTGCAATACCGGCATGAGATCTCATGCCTACGCCTACCATGGATAGTTTTACGATCGTATTATTGCCGGTCAGTTCACAATTACTGAAGTTGGCCGTGAACTCGCGCAAACATCCCATGGTTTTGTCGTAATCGTTGCGATGGACCGTAAAGGTAAAATCCGTAAGCCCATCAGCACCGACATTCTGCACGATCATATCGACTTCGATGTTCTGATCCGAAACCGGCCCCAGGATTTTATATGCAACTCCGGGGCTATCCGGCACACCGGTCAGAGTGATCTGTGCTTCATCGCGGTTGAACGCGATCCCTGAGATAAGCGCCTGTTCCACGTCGTCTTCCTCGTCATAAGTTATGAGTGTCCCCTCTCCCTCTTCGAAACTAGACATCACCCGGAGCGGGACATTGTATTTTCCGGCGAATTCAACCGAGCGAATCTGCAGGACCTTGGAGCCAAGACTCGCCATCTCCAGCATTTCCTCGAAGGTAATCCTGTCCAGACGCCGGGCATTGGGCACGACCCTCGGGTCGGTTGTATACACACCGTCCACATCCGTCAGGATCTGGCATTCATCAGCCTTCAGGGCCGCTGCAAGCGCTACCGCCGATGTATCTGAGCCGCCCCTGCCCAGCGTTGTAATATTCAGCTGGTCATCGACACCTTGAAATCCGGCCACAACGACAACCCGCCCCTTGGCGAGGTCAGAACGAATCGGCGCGTCATCGATCTCACGAATACGGGCTTTGTTGAATTCGCTATCGGTACGCACCTTGACCTGGGCGCCGGTATAGGACCTGGCTGGTTGCCCTTTGCGGATCAGCGCCATGCACAAAAGCGCGATGGTAACCTGTTCGCCGGTTGACAACAGCACATCCAGTTCACGCGGGTCAGGGCTAGGCATAATTGCTTTTGCCATGTCTATCAGGCGATTGGTTTCGCCCGACATGGCCGATACCACCACCACAACATCATTACCCTGATTCTTGAGCGCGATGACGCGTTCAGCGACATTTTCTATCCGCTCAAGACTGCCGACCGAGGTGCCGCCGTATTTTTGTACAATCAATGCCATGTAAATGCTGTTCCGTTTAAGCCAGTTTGTCCTGTAGCCACTCCGGCACCGAAGCCAGAGCCTTATCGACACCGGTCGGCTCGTCGCCACCGGCCATCGCCATATCGGGTCTGCCGCCACCTTTCCCGCCAACATAACCAGCTATTGCATTGATTAACTGGCCGGCATTGACGCGGTCGGTCAAAGGTTTGCTGACGCCCGCAGCCAGTTGCACCTTGCCTTCAGTTACAGAAGCGAGTACCACGATCGAATTGCCAAGCTTGTCCCGGAAACGGTCGATCATTTCCCGCAATGCCTTGGCATCAACCTCTTCGAATTTCAGACACAGGACTTTTACACCGGCTATCTCCTGTACCTGATCGAGACCGGCATCGCCTGCATTCGCTGTAAGCTTGAGTTGCAGTTTCTCGAATTCACGCTGCTGTTTTTTCAGATTATCGAGCAAGCCGGATACTTTGTTTTCGAGCTCGGACTGAGGCGTCTTGAGCATTTTGGAAAGTGCCGACAAGCGGCTTCGGTCCTCAAGCGCGGCATTCAGCGCCGTCATACCGGAGCTCGCCTCAATTCTTCTGATTCCTGACGCCACGCCGGTTTCACCGATGATCCGGAACAGTCCGATGTCACCTGTGCTGCTGACATGGGTTCCGCCGCAAAGCTCCGTGGAGTCGTCGCCAAGGGAAATCACCCGGACCACATCACCATATTTTTCGCCAAACAAGGCGATCGCCCCTTTGGCAACGGCATTTTCCATGGACATGGATTCAACCACGGCCATCTGATTCGCGGCGATTCGTTGATTGACCCAGCGTTCTATCTCAATCAATTCATCGCTTGATACCGGCGCGCCATGCGAAAAGTCAAAGCGCAGGTAGTCCGGCCCGACCAGCGAACCTTTCTGCGCGACATGACTGCCGAGAATGTTGCGCAAAGCGGCATGCAGCAAATGCGTGGCCGAGTGGTTCTGAACGATCCGGCGTCGCCGGTCGGCATCGATTTTTGCCTCAACCGTATCGCCGATATTGAGCTGCCCCTGTTTTAGCAAGCCGCTATGAGTAACCGCGCTGCCGGACTTTTGCGTGTCCTCGACCTCAAAGACACTTTGTTTGCTGGTCAGCGTACCGGTGTCGCCCAGCTGGCCTCCGGACTCACCGTAAAACGGTGTGTGATCGAGCACGACGATGGCGTTTTGCCCTGCCGTGACAGACTTGACCGGCTTGCCTTCGATGAAAAGATCGGTCACGCGTGCTGTATCTGCCAGGTTGTCATAACCGGTAAAGCGGGTTTCCTGATCGACCGTAATACGCGAACTCATATCGCTGGCGAATTGATTCGCGGCGCGCGCGCGCTGGCGCTGCTCTTCCATCGCCGCTTCAAAGCCGGGCAAATCTATCTCCAGGCCTCTTTCACGCGCGATATCAGCAGTCAAATCGACAGGAAAACCAAACGTATCGTAGAGTTTGAAAAGCACTTCGCCAGGTATGACAGCGCCCTTGAGCCCGTTTAGATCCTCATCCAGAATCTGCATGCCACTTGCCAGAGTTGCATTAAATTTCTGTTCTTCGGCAAGCAGGGCACCCTCGATGGCTTGCTGCTTTTCCCTTAGTTCGGGATAGGCCTCGCCCATTTCGTCGGCCAGCGGTTTGACCAGCTTGTAAAAAAACGGCTCGCTGGCGCCGAGTTTGTGGCCGTGTCTGGCGGCCCGGCGGATAATTCTGCGTAGCACGTAGCCACGCCCTTCATTTGACGGAAGGACGCCGTCGGCGATCAGAAAAGCACACGAGCGGATATGATCGGCAATGACCTTGAGAGAGCTGGAAGTGAAATCCTTGCAAGCGGTTTCTTTGGCCGCCGCCTCGATCAGATTGGTAAAAAGATCGATCTCGTAATTGCTGTGCACATGCTGCAAGACAGCCGCAATTCGCTCAAGTCCCATACC
>JAGRHW010000357.1 GCA_020444765.1 Gammaproteobacteria bacterium
TATATCGGTGTCGGCGAGTTTGAAGCGCGTTTGTTCTTCAATAACACGTATCAGGTGGAGGCGGTCCGCAGGTTTACTATTCATGAATAATTCTTATTTATAATGTGACCGTAAAAAGCCCGTGACTCTGGTCGCGGGCTTTTTTTGTGAGCGGGTAGAAGTTTGCAAACGCTTTTTATCAAAAAATAGACAGATTGATGTATTGCATACTTTATGTATCGGTTTATTATAATTCTTTACAAAAGAACACGTGAATTACTGATGTCCGGATAGTCGTGGACGGAATCATGTTCGTAATAAGGCAATAAGTATTTTATTGTACAAGACCTTGTAGTTTTCGGGGTATGCGGATCTACTATCAGATGAATTATGTGTGTTACAAGCGTGTGAATCCGGGTGCCTGAAAGCAGGAATGATATTTTGCACAAGCAGGAATCATCAATGGCATCCTCGCAGCCTCTCGTCAGCATTGGTTTGCCGGTATACAACGGCTCCAATTACATTGAAAAAACCATTGAATCCATACTGTCGCAAAGTTACGAAAACTTTGAACTGATCATCTGCGATAATGCCTCCACCGACGCTACGGCGAGTATTTGCGAACGTTTTGTAGCGACGGATAAGCGGGTCAGTTATTTTCGTCAGCAAAAAAATCTCGGTGCCTCGCGTAACTTCAACAGCACCTTTGAAAAAGCTTCCGGAAAATATTTTAAATGGGCAAGTCACGACGACCTGCTGGGGCCGGATAATATCCGCGATTGCGTGGAATTTCTGGAGAATCATGACGACTACGTGATTTGCTGGCCGCATATGGATTATATCGATGAAAATGACAACCATTTGCGGAATCAGTCCATAGTGAACCTGAGCATGGAGGGCGATAGTTTCGTCAGCCGTATTCATGACCTGTTTAACTTTCAGATTGCCGGTGATGATGTAGTGCCGACGATTTTTGCCTTGGTACGCAGCAGCGCCCTGGCCAATACGCGGCTTTGGCAACGCTTTACCTCGTCCGAAGAAATCCTGATGCTCGAGCTGTTGATGCAGGGCAAGGTCAAGCAGCTTGAGCAAACAGGCTTGCATTTTCGGATTCACAATGAAAGCGCCTTTCATAAAAACCGTACGCCCGCCGAGCGCGAAAAATGGTTTGATACCGAAAAGCATTATGTTTTACAGTTTCCGGTATGGTTTCTTCTTGTACGGTATTTCAATCTGGTTGCGCACTCCAGGCTTGACTTATGGGAAAAACTGCGATGTTATTATCAGATCATCCGTCGCGCGGTTTTTCTGTGGCGTCGTTACCTTGGCGATATCGTCAAATTTCTCGGGCAATTCGTCGGTTACCGGTTTGAGTACAAGGACGCCAGTTAAACGCCCCGTTATTCCTGAGATTTAATGCAATTCCTCAATGGCCTTACCATTCTCCTGGCTTATCAACTGGCAGGGGAAGTCATTACCGTTTTTCTGGGCTTGCCCGTGCCCGGTCCCGTACTTGGCATGGTGCTGCTGTTTCTGACCCTGCTGGCGCGCAAAACCACGCCCGCTGCCCTCGACCAGGCATCCTCCGCACTGTTGAGCCACCTGACATTGCTGTTCGTGCCGGCCGGTGTCGGCCTGATGGTGCATCTGGATCTGATAGCCGCCGAGTGGTTGCCTGTTCTCGTTGCATTGCTGTTGAGTACACTGATTTCCCTGGCGGCGACATCGGCGATCATGCTGTTATGCGACCGTTTTTTCAGCGACCTTGGCAAACGTGATGACTAGTCCGGACTTATCGACAATCTGGGTGTATCTTTCCGCCTCGCCCTTGCTGGGGCTGACGATTACACTGGCGGCTTACAGTCTGTCCTATCGTCTGTATGTGGCAGCCAATTCGACACCGCTGCTGAATCCTGTCGTTACCGCGGTTGTCCTGTTGATCGCGTTTTTGTCGTTGACCGACATCTCCTACGAAGCGTATTTCGACGGTGCGCAATTCGTGCATTTTTTGCTCGGCCCCGCGACCGTCGCCCTGGCTGTGCCGCTCTATCGGCAGTTCTCACGCCTCAGGCAGATGTGGCTGCCGGTTCTGGTCGCGATCGTTGCAGGGGTGGTCATAGGTTCGTTGAGCGCGGTTTTTATCGCGCGACTGCTGGGTGCCAGCCTGCAAACGCAGTTGTCGCTGGCGCCAAAATCCGTGACCGCGCCGATCGCCATGGGCATCTCGGAACGAATCGGCGGGCTGCCGTCACTGACAGCCGTTCTGGTCGTGCTGACAGGCATACTTGGCGCGGTTGTCGGCACCCGGGTTTTTTCCTGGCTCGGTATCCGTGACGACAGTATCAAAGGGATTGCGATGGGCGTGACGGCGCATGGTATCGGGACGGCGAGGGCCTTCCAGGTCAGTCCCGAAATGGGTGCTTTCTCGGGGCTGGGCATGGCGCTCTCGGCCTTTGTGACCGCGGTTATTCTGCCCTGGTTGATACGCTTATTGTAGACGCTTAGCCGGTCAGGCTTTTGGCTGCGCCCAACACCGACAGCAGCATCAACAGGCCGATCACCGCCTTACGCAAATGCCGTTCATCGAGCCATCTGAACAAATGTGAGCCGAGGTAAATGCCGACCAGCATGGGCAGGCTCATCGCCGCAATGCGGGTCAGCAGCGCCTTGTTATACAGGCCGTGATGCGCAGCGCTGGCCAGAAACGCGATATCGATGGCAAACAGAAAAACCACCATGGTGGCGCGCAGGCGGCGCATGGAAATATCCGTGGAGGTCAGAAAAGTTGCGACCGGTAAACCGCCGACCGCCGCGGCGCCATTGCAGAGCCCGGCAAAAAGGCCGACCGACCCGTAACTGACCGGCCCGCCCCGGCCCCTGAAACGCCAACCGCTGGCAAGCAGCAGGCTCAGGCAAAAGATCAGGACGGCGATCACCAGCCGGACATCATCGGCGGGTAACACGACGAGCAGCTGCACGCCGAGTGGCGTGGTAATGATCGTGCCGGGCAGGAGAAAGGCCAGCAGCGGCCAGTCAGCGTCGCGCCAGGTTGCCAGAGCCATTTGAATGCTGGCGATGATCTCCAGCATGATAACCATCGGCACGATCATCGACGGTGCGTAAAACAGTGTCGCCGCCGCTACGACCAGCGCGGAAAACCCGAAGCCCGTGCAGCCGCGGACGATGCCGGCCAGCAATACGACAAGCCCCAGGAGTAGCCATTCGATCAACATCGAGCATTCTTCTTATTGTCTGTTTTCACTGTATCGTTCGTGCGCCGGCGAGCCGGGCGCGGTGGGCGAGCCTTAGTGCAGATAAAATCTTTCCGCCCAGGCAGCTTGGCGATGCGCTTCAAATCAGCGAATTTTCGCAATGACTCAAGAGGCTGGACGGGCTCAGGCTGGAATAAGATCGATTAATTATTATGGGTGCATTATCACATGTAATGGGTGATCAGGCCAAACACTTGTCAACCCTGTGATTGGCCGGTCAGCTCCTCGATAATCGTCTTGACCGGCTGGGTGGCGTGCACGCCACCGACACTTTTGCCGGCCTGGAAATAGTCCTTGTAGGCATTGCCCTTGAGGTTGGATTTTTTCAGCTTCCAGATTGACAGCAGACTGTAGACCATACGCATCCAGTGTTTGGTTTTACGGCCGCGCAAAAGCCATCTGGCAAGAGGATTGGCACGGGTGCCGATGCTTTGGATATAGGGCGTGTTGATCACCGCGACCGGTACCCCGGAGATTTTTTCGGTCAGGACGATATCCGAGGCATTGGCCGTGATCAGCGCCTGCTTGTAGTCATCATGCGCGCTGCATTCCTGACTTGCAATAAAGCGCGTGCCCAGTTGGGCGCCGGCATAGCCGATAGACAGCATGGCCTTGAATGTTTCGGCGTCGCCGATGCCACCGGCACAGATCAGCGGTTTTCCAAGCGGCGCGATTTCATCGAACAGCTGCTCCGGACCAAGTTGCCCGGCGTGTCCGCCTGCACGATTGTTGACACAGATAAAACCGTCGACG
>JAGRHW010000358.1 GCA_020444765.1 Gammaproteobacteria bacterium
CCCCTATCAGGCTATAGATGATGATATCCAACTCGATACCTGGGATAGTGAAAAAGGCGTGGTGATCGGCTATGACTAATTATATTCGCGCACTAGCCGTGCTGTTTTTCTTGCTGGTGGTGAGTGCCTGTGAGGATTCTGGATCGGGAGGCAATCAAAACCCTCAGGACAGCACGCAGGGGTCACGCGCACGCTTCGCCTTGATCGGTGATTACCTCTACACTATCTCTGGCAGCTGGCTTCAGCTTTTCGATATTACAAGCCCCGAATCACCAAACCCCTGGGCAAGAATGCAGCTTGAGTGGGACATCGAAACGCTTTTTCCCTATGAAAACTATCTGCTGATCGGCAGCCGGAGTGGCATGCATGTGCTGGAAAATTCCGACCCCGCCAATCCGCGATATGTAACCGAATTCGATCATGCGCGAAGCTGCGATCCGGTTGTCGCCGAAGGCGATATAGCGTTTGTCACCCTGCGCTCAAGCGTGGATTGTTGGGGTGAAGGAGCCAGCATCAATCAACTCGATGTCATCGACATAGCAGATATCACCGATCCTGCACTGATCCGGAGTTACGTCATGCAATCGCCAAGCGGGCTTGCCGTAGACGGCGGTACCTTGTTTATCTGCGATTCAATTGCCGGACTCAAGGTCTTCGACGCAACTGATCCTGCCGCCATCACCGTGCTGGATGTCCAGGCCGACGTCGATTGCTACGACGTGATCGCAAGAGACTCACGGCTCTATGTGAGTGAAGAAGATCAACTTCTGCAATTCGATTACTCGACCTTCCCGATGACGCTCATCAGCTCGATCTCCGTAACGACAGATTCGTGATGTGCCGGGCAAGACTTGCCCTCGTGAATAAGCAAGAACGGGGCGTGCATCCTGCATCACCCCCTAACCGGTCTTGCTATGGAAACATGATGTTCAGCGCACCGGCGGTGCGTACAGAATACCGCCTGCATTCCAGAGCGCATTGATGCCTCGGTCGATATTCAGCGGGGCAGTGCCGAGATTACGGTCGAAGGATTCACCGTAATTACCGACCTGTTCGATAATATTGGCGCACCAGTCGGCCGATAGGTTCAGGTTTTCACCGGACTTGCCTTCCTGGCCCAACAGACGTTTGATCGAAGGGTTTTCCGTTTTACTCATGGCCGCCACGTTCTCTGAACTGACGCCGAGTTCTTCGGCATTTATCATACAAAACAGCGTCCAACGGGCGACGTTGAACCAGCCGTCATCGCCTTGAATCACGGCCGGCCCCAGCGGTTCCTTGGAGATGACTTCCGGCAGCACGATATTTTCTGCAGGCTTGGACATCTTGGTGCGGTTGGCATAGAGGGCGGTGCGGTCCGCGGTCATCGAGTCGCAACGTCCGGCCTCGTAGGCGGCGATGACTTCCTCGACTTTTTCAAAAGTCACGATTTCGTATTTCAGATTTTCGGTACGGAAATAATCAGCCACGTTCAATTCCGTGGTGGTACCGGAGCCGGCACAAATAACCGCGCCATCGAGCTGTTTGACGCTGTCGACGCCCAGACTTTGCTTGACGATAAACCCCTGGCCGTCATAAAAATTCACGCCGATAAAGTTAAGCCCCAGCGCGGTATCGCGGGATTGGGTCCAGGTTGTATTTCTGGCCAGCACGTCGACTTCGCCGGACTGCAGGGCGGTAAAACGCTCCTTGCTCGATAAGGGTCGGAATTTTATTTTTGACGAGTCGCCGTAAACCGCCGCTGCCAGCGCCCGGCAATAATCCGCATCGATGCCTTTCCAGTTACCCTCATCATCAACTGCCGAGAAACCGGGCAGTCCCTGATTGACGCCGCAGACGATTTCACCGGACTTTTTGACATCCTCCAGTCTGTCGGCCTGCGCGATGGGCAGGCCGGTCGCAAAGAGAAGGCCGGTCAGAATGACGCCGTTTCGTTTGATAGACATAGTGTTACTCCCACTGTTTAGGTTACTTGTCAAAGAGCTGCCGTGCCGCAGTAAGTCGTCAGCGTATGTCAGCCATGGTGTTTAGACAGGCTCTTAAAACTCATGCATGCTCAGTTGTCTCGTATTGTCCGTGGACGACCGCTTGACCTTGGCACACCATGATCTGTCCACGGGCGATGGTGTACCGGAGTTGCATATTGCTGTCGAAAACCAGCAGGTCGGCATCCTTGCCCGGCTCGATTCCGCCCTTGCGACCGGACAGACCAAGACACTCCGAGGGGGCTTTCGTCAGCGGTATCAGCGCCTGTTCGACAGGCAGATTGTGCTGGTTGAGCAGTACGCGGAATTCGTCCAGCAGACTGCCGAAGCCGGCTACCTTCAGGCCAAGAAAACGCCCGTCGGCGGAGAAGTCCGGTATCGAGCCATTGCCGTCAGAACTCAGGCAGACGCGCTCCAGTGCAAGCCCGTTATCCACGCATTGGTGGATCAGCGATGAAGGCTTTACACCGTTGCGGGCGCCTTTTTCGGGATTTATACCGGCAGTAATATCGATGAAGCCGCCTTGTCCCAGCCACCGCATGGCGTGTTCCGCCAGCGCGCCGCTACGGTTGACGTGTGTCGGCAGCAACTGCTCGACAGGAATATCCGATTGCTCGATGACGGCCTCCAGAGGCGCGAGATAATCGCTCGAACCGCCGATATGCACGATAAGTCGCCCGGCTTTGTTCGCCAGCATACCGGCCACGCGTGCCTGGCTGGCCAGACGGATCAGTTCCTCTGTGGAAGGGTGTGAAGAGCGATGGTCGGAAACAGCGGTTTTCAGCCCGATGACGATGTCGATCAGCGCGACATCATCGCTGACGCTGCCGGTGATAGTGCAGGCCGGTACCTGATAACCGCCGGTCAGCATATAGGCGCTGATACCGTCGGCCGTCAAGGCTTTGGCCTTGGCAAACAGACTGACCGGATGCCGGGTAATACAATCCGTACCCAACAAGCCAACCACGGTAGTGATGCCGGCTTTGGTCAGTGTACTCAGCATGACTTCCGGCGTGCGGGTTTGATAACCGCCTTCGCCGCCACCACCGGTCAAATGCACATGCCCGTCGACAAAGCCCGGGGTGATCGAGCAGCCGCTTAAATCGATGGTTTCAAGTGCCGGTAATCCCTTGACGCATAAACTTTTATCGACGGCCGCAATACGCTCACCCGCAATCAGGATATCTTTCATGCCAAGAGCGAAAGGGCTGAATACGTTTGCGTTTTTGAGGAGCAAAAACATCGGGCAATTAAATTGGATACAATATTTATTTATTTTGCATTATATGTATCCATATTTCAATAAGGATTTGCCGCTTGAAAATGCCGTTTTAAGGCGCTGTGTTATACTGCCGCGGTTCCCGTCAGCCATGTGAGATCAAGTGATCGCTGAGGTTAAAAAGAAGGCCGTTCAAAAGGTTGCCGCTGATATCCGTCAGAAAATTCTGGACAACACCTACCCGGTCGGCATGGCGTTGCAGCAGGAAAACATCGCCCGTTCATTGGGCGTCAGCCGCACACCGCTACGCGAAGCCCTGCAGATTCTCCATGCCGAGGATCTGATCAGAATCTCCAACACCGGCCGCGCGACAGTCATCGGCATTTCCGCCGACGAGTTACTGGAAAAGTTCGAACTGCGAACCCTGATCGAAGTGCGTTTGCTGGAACGTGCCATCGCCTTGATGAGCGACAAGGATATAGCGGACGCCCGGGCGCTGAATCAATCGCTCGAACATTGTTCCGAAGCCGAGTGGGTGGATATCAATTACGCATTCCATGCGGCGCTCTATCTGCCGGCAAACCGGCCCGTTATGCAACAGACGGTGAAGGAGCTTTACTACCAGCACCAGATGCGTCTCAGTCCGATGATCAGAAAAAGACGCAATATTCCACGCTCCCTGCGTGAACATGAAGAACTCTTGCGCTGGTGCGAGCAGCAGGATGTTCAAAGTGCCTGCGATCTGCTTGAAACCCATATCATGATGGGCGGTTATGCCCTGATCGAGCAGTTAAAG
>JAGRHW010000359.1 GCA_020444765.1 Gammaproteobacteria bacterium
GCGTTCAACAGTCCAGCCCCACACCGAGGTGAAAACCATCGAGATCAGCAAGACCAGCAGCAAGGCGAGCAGCAAAAATCCAACACCGGTCGAGGCGCTGACGCCAAGTGCTACGAGCGCCGTCAGCGAGATAAAAGAGCCGACCATGAAGACATCGCCGTGAGCGAAGTTGATCATACCGATGATGCCGTAAACCATCGTGTAACCGATCGCGATCAAGCCATAGATGGAGCCAAGGGTAATGCCGTTGATTAACTGCTGTAGAAAGTATTCCACCCGAATCTCCAGTTATCTTTTCGATATTTATTTATTTTTTCGGATATAACGCAACTGTGTCAACACCGCGCCGCGGCGGCATCAATGCAGAATACTGTCCCTGAAATCCGGCGAATCTTTTTAGTGCGCCAAAAAACCTGTTTGTTCGGTTTTGGAGCAATGTTACCCGCAGATGACAGAAATCTTTGTGGGTGAAGGTTATACGCCCTCAAGGTGAATGTCTACGGCTATTGTGGCGGGAAGCCGACGACACTTGATTTACATCCGGCGCGAGCGCCATGAGCATGGCTGTCACGATTATCAGTCATTTATCCGCCTGCTCCGGTTAATGCAAGCCGCTGATTACTGCAACAAGGCAGGTTGCTTCGGAGCAGCATTCGATACTGCTTAGGCGTCACGCAGCTGCAACCATGGACCTTGCCCGCCGTCATTAGCCTGTCATCTAGGCTGTTTACCCTCACCCGCAATCTGACCGGGATTTTGGCAAGTAAGCCGAGCCGGTCAGCAGACCGTTTTTCAACCCGAGAATCACGCTTATGGAATTCGTGCAAAGCCGTAACCGTCAGTTCAGGCAAGCCGCAAACAGGCCAAGAAAAAACGCCCCGGACTATGACAGTATTGCAGGTAAGTTCACACGCCCATTGTACCTCGCCTTTGTCACCGAAACCTGGCGCCCTGACATAAACGGCGTCGCCATCAGCTGCGGCAAGATCGTTGATGGCCTTCACGGCCTGGGCGCGAAGATCCAGCTGATCCAGCCGGTGCTGGAATCGGCCGATGCCGAGCCGCAATATGATGTCAGAACGGTTGGCGGATTCCGTCTGCCTTTTTACCCGGACGTCACGGCCGGCGTTTCCTCGAAGCAAAAACTCGCACAAATCTGGTCTGCGGAACGCCCGGATCTCGTTGTCATCGTGACCGAAGGCCTGCTTGGACGCTCTGCCCTGCAGGTTGCGAAAAAAATGAATATCCCGTCAATTACCGAATACCACACGCATTTCCAGCTCTATGGCAAGCACTACGGCGTTGGCTTTATGGAACCGGTCATCCGGCGTTATCTGCGACGTTTTCACAATAACTCCAGAGTGACCCTGGTACCAACCGAAGAAATCCGCCAGGAGCTGAATAAACAGGGTTATCACAATGTCGTTACGCTGGCGCGAGGCGTCGATACGGAACTGTTCGATCCTAACCGCCGGTCCGAGCAGCTGAGACGCCGGTGGGGACTGGAACCGGATCAGCTCGCAGTGATTCACGTCGGCCGCATGGCCGCAGAAAAGAATATCCAACTGGCGGTGAAGACATTCCGGCGCATCCAGCAGGTCAACCCTCGCGCCCGTTTTATCCTGGTTGGCGACGGCCCGTTGCGCAAGCAGCTGGAAACGGAAAACCCGGATTTCGTGTTTTGCGGCATGCAGGACGGGGAACAACTCGCCGTGCATTATGCCTCCGCGGATCTTTTCCTGTTCCCGAGCATGACCGAAACATTTGGCAACGTGCTGCTGGAAGCCATGGCCTCGGCTCTGCCGGTGGTCTGCTTCGATTACGCCGCGGCCAAACGCTATGTTCATGACCACTACAACGGCCGCAAGGTCGCTTATGGCTACGAACCGCAGTTCATCACCACGGCCATGGAGCTGGCAAACAACCAGGCGGTTTGCCGCTCAATCGGCAATTATGCGCGGGTTTCGGTCATGAATCACGGCTGGGAAAGCATCTACCGGAAATTCGCCGGCGTGGTCGAAGGCGTCGTCAACGCAGAGGATGCAGCATGAAGATGGCCCTCGCGCGAGTCAACGAGTTTGAAATACCTTACTGCCGTTTTTTCAACCGCATCAATCAGAAAAAACTGATCAATCGTTTTTTCGGACTGGTCAGCCGGCTTGGCGACGGGCTGCTATGGTATACGATCATGGCGGTACTGCCGCTGTTTTACGGCATGCCGGGCTTGCGCATCAGCCTGATCATGGGATTAACAGGAATCGGCGGTTTGCTGATCTACAAACTCATGAAGAGTTCCACCAAACGGCGCAGACCGTTCGTCTACTCAGGGGATATCACGCAGGGCGTGCGAGCGCTGGACCAGTTCAGCTTTCCCTCGGGGCATACTCTGCATGCCAGTGGTTTCGCGACGATACTGGTGTTGTATTTTCCAGAATGGTCCTTGCCGGTTGTCATTTTTGCAACCCTGGTCGCACTCTCCCGGCTTGTGCTTGGCTTGCATTACCCGAGTGATGTAGCCATCGGCGCTATCATCGGGTATACGCTGGCTCAGGTAAACATCGCCCTGCTCGGATGATAAGCTGAGCTGGCAGCCTGGAAGATTTTATCTAGAAACGATCCAGAGTTGGCTTGTTCTTCTTGTAGTCGTGGTAGGCAAGCGTCCAGGTCTTCGATTTGTTCTGATTCCTCGAACTTTTGGAGGCACGGAAGTGCCCGCAAAGCCGGCAGAACTCATCCAGCTGTCCGCGCATTTTTCCGTAAGCCTCATTGAGATCGTGGGTGCCGGCATTCTTGCCGAACACACGGTCGATACCGCCCGCCACCGCACAGGGATAATATCCGTAAGGCGTCAGGCCCACGCCGCATTTTTCAATAATACTGCAACCGTGGGAAAAATCCGTGTATTTGTACAGCCTGGAATCCACCGGTGCGAGATTGAAAGAATTAAACAACGGCTCGGCGCCGCGGGTTACGCTGGAATCTATGACCTTGATAAAATCGGGCAACGTTCCCAGCACTTCTCGGACTTTTTTGCCATCGCCGTTCGTCCATAGTTCCAGACGTGTTGTCGGGGAGTAATCGTCCACATAGCTTTTCAGAATACCGATGATTTCATCAAGCTGCGGATGCATGGTCGGCTCACCGCCGAGCAGTTTGATCACTTCCCAGCGGATATTGTTTTCGCGGCTTTGATCGACGAATTTCTGAATCTGCTCGGTGCTCATATCAAGATTGGACTTGGCCTGCCCGACACCGACCGAACGGTTGCAGTTGGCGCAGGAAAGATTGCAGCGGTAGGTAATATCCAGTTCGATTTTGCTGGTGCTGAGCTGATACCCATAACCGAAAAACTTCACCACCGGACGCTGGCTGCGAATAAACAAATAACCATACTCGGTGGCCCGATACAATTCCTTGAGTATATTGATAATATCCTGCTGGCCCATAAACCGCTGCCTGCGAATCAGCGAATAAGCCGTGCCTTTAATGTTACCGAGTACTTTTTGAATCATGCTCTTGCCGTTATATTATTGAAATAGGATTTCTCAGATGCAGAGATCAGAGTCTATTTAAAACCACAATTTTTATACTGATTAATTTCCATATCAGGCTAATTGCCACGGATATTCTATCATTTTTTACTTTTACCATGCCGGCCCTGCTAAAACATTGAAGGCCTTTGGGTAAGCATTCAAACACCTTCGCTTTAACAGACATTATGCGACGCAATCTATAAAAGCGTTTTAAAAATACCCAGCGCCAAACAAGCCTCTACCTGTAAGAGTATCGTACAAAATTATACAAATTTTTGACTGAGCGGATGAATTTACATTTCTGTCTGAATACCTTAATGAAAAGACGGTCATGTGAAAGAAGTTGCTTTGCCAAACATTAAACGACCGGCCACTACCAAAGAGCATTCCCGTTATTGCCCGACCGGGAATCCAGCGACGAACTGTCCAAGGGTGTCGCTGGATCCCCGACAAAAGCATTCGGGGA
>JAGRHW010000035.1 GCA_020444765.1 Gammaproteobacteria bacterium
AATGAACCAGCGTATCGACGTTTTCTGTACGCAATAAGGATTCCACAAGCCCGGTATCGCGAATGTCGCCATGCACAAAACGGAAGTTTGCAAGATCACTGACCGGCGTAAGGCTTTGCAGATTGCCGGCGTAGGTCAGTGCATCGAGCACCACGACGCGATCATCCGGGTAATTGTTCAGCCAGTAATGGACAAAATTCGCGCCGATAAACCCCGCGCCACCGGTTACTAGTAGACAAGCCATTGCTTATAACTCCTGAAGCATTTTGCGAAGGGAAACCCGCCAGTGATCAGAGATCTTGCCGGTAGCTTCCCAGGTTTTTGTTTTGTCGAGCACGCTGTAGGCCGGACGGGTCGCCGGCGTCGGGTACTGCTCGGTGGTAATCGGATTGATCCGCACTTCCTTGCTCAGCAGACCGGCAGCGCGCCCTTCTTCGTAGATCGCCTGGGCAAAATCGTACCAGCTGGTGATGCCCGCATCGGTCCAGTGATGGATGCCGGTCAGCTCGTCGCCGGCCATCTGCCAGAGTATTTGTGCAAGCCCGTGCGCCCAGGTGGGCGTACCCGCCTGATCCGCAACCACGTTGATTTCGGGGCGCTCGTTCATCAGGCGCAGCATGGTTTTCACAAAGCTGTTGCCGAATGCGCTGTAAACCCACGAGGTCCGGACGATCAGTCCCTGGTCGCCAAGAATCTCCTGCATGGCCTGTTCGCCGGCCAGTTTGCTCTGGCCGTAAACACTGAGCGGATGCGGTGCGAAATCGACCGGATAAGGACTCGAATGCCTGCCGTCGAAAATAAAATCCGTCGAGACATGGATCAGTCGCGCGTGGCTCTCGCGAGCCGCCCGGGCAAGATTCGCCACACCGTCGCGGTTGACCGCAAATGCGGCCTCCTGCTCGGACTCCGCCTTGTCGACTGCGGTATAGGCCGAGGCGTTGATAATGACATCGGGCCCGACTTCGCCGATCACACCGGCAACCTGCCCGGCATCGCTCACATCGAGCGTTTCGCGGGTCATGAACAAAGCCTCCACCGAATCCGGAACGCTACGCTCCAGCTCCCATCGCAGTTGGCCTGTCTTGCCGCCGGTAACTATCACTTTCATGGAAATGCCGGCGCCTCCTCGAGTAGCAGACCTTCCGCATCTTTTGCCGACAACGATGGCGCCTGACCACCGACCAGCGGCCAGTCGATATTCAGTGCGGGATCATTCCACGCCAGGCAGCACTCGGCTTGCGGAAGATAATAATCGGTGCACTTGTACTGAAAGTCAGCACGCTCGGACATAACGTAAAAACCATGCGCAAAACCGGGCGGCACCCAAAACATCTTCTTGTTCTCGGCAGACAGGATCACCCCGACCCATTGCCCGAAGTGCGGCGACGAGCGGCGCAGATCCACGGCGACGTCAAACACTTCGCCGTCGGTGACACGCACCAGCTTGCCCTGTGTCTGCTCGGTCTGATAATGCAGGCCGCGTAATACGCCTTGGGTAGAGCGGCTGTGGTTGTCCTGTACGAAGTCCACGTCCAGTCCTTGATCGGCAAAGACTTTATGGTTCCAGCTTTCCATAAAAAAGCCGCGCTCATCACCGAAAACTTTCGGTTCAATTATTTTTACATCGGGAATCGAGGTTGGATGTATATCCATTAAACACAACCTTTGCAGGGCGAGTAACAGGTTAGTAATACCGCTCACGGGCATGCACGGATTGTTCCAGCGGGTTTTAGGCCGTCCCGATGCCTGAACGATGAAATAGCGTTTGGTTTCAGCGCTTTAGTATATCAGGCAGATCGCCACGATATTCGTCAAAAAATTGACCGAGAGTCAGCGCCGGGATTCAATCAAACAAGGCAGCTGCAATGCGGTCCAGTACCGTTTTGAATTGTTGCGGATTTTTCTGTAGATGATCAAAACCGGGATTGGCGTTGATCTCCAGGATTGCATAATCAAGATCGAAACGCTCGGGTTGGTTGCAAAACAGATCCACCCCGGCGTAACGCAAACCGATGGCATGGACGGCGCTGGCGACGATTTCGAGATACGCTGTATCGAAAACTTCGATAGTGTGCGAGCTTGCGCCTTTTTTCAGATTTGCATTGGCAAACAATTGCACCGCTTCGTTGTCGGCCGGCACATAATGCAAGTCTTTACCGGTGTTGTGTAACTGCCACAACAACCCCGGATCATCTTCATCAATGGCATTGCCGGGCCTGCACACCTCGTTACGTTGACGAATAAAGCCGGCGATACTGGTCCGCCCGTCTCCAACAACGACCCAAGGTTTGCGTTCATAGGCATACAGCAACTCACCGTCCAGCAATACAAGTCTGAATTCACGTTTGTGAATAAGCGGCTGGACCAGAACCTGCGGGCAATACTGTCGAGCAAAGGCGACCGCCCTGGTTATCTGCTGCGCGGTATCGACCCGGCTGAAGCCCTGTCCCGCCAGCCCCTTATTAGGCTTGACGATACAGGGATAAACCGGGTTCAGCGCGCTTACCTCATCGCTTTGATCAAGCAACCGGGACGCCACGCAAGCGATACCTTGCCTCCGCAGAAAAAACTCGGTGAAGTATTTGTCAGCGCTAAGCCGGGCTGCGGCCGAACCATTGAGACCGCAATCAGCACCGGTGATGATTGCGGTACGATCCGGCATAGCGATAGTCGCACTGAAGCCGGTGGAAGGTTCGATGGCGGTTTCGAGTCCGCGTGAACGGGCGCGTTGCAGAAGCGCCTGCATGGCCCGCGTCAGATAGGGGTAATGCCGATCATTATTCGCCATGATGGCGGCATCCGAACGGACAAAAAAAGGCCGGCAATAAACGCCGGCCTTGTTCGATAACGCTAATTATCAGGATTTCAGAATCATCGCCCGGTAGTCCCGGACTTTCGCAGCCAGTGCCTTGTCTGTTTCCAGCTTGTCGCGGAAGTAGCGTTGATTCCGGCTCATGGTGGTCAGATCCCGGTTGAAGCGCTTCGACAGATCCGTCAAGGTGCCGATTTCCAGCTCCATCGCAAGATAGGTGATGACCTGGCGAATCTGGCTTTCGCGGCGCGCCCGGCTTTCGTTTTTCAGGGCTGCTTCCTTGATCTTTTCTTCAGTACACACCACTTTGATCAGTTGTGGCAAGGTCGCTGGTTTCGGTGTTTTCTTCTTCGGTTTGAGCGCCTTTTTGATAAACGATTTGTCGCCAAGCAGGCGGCCGCCTTCACTGCCGTGCATCAAATCCTGACGGTATTCTTCCTTCAGCCCGGCCTTGACAAAATCCGCATAGCGCTTGACCGCGGCTTTATCGGTCTTGGCAAAGCTTTTGAGCACGCTTTCCGTAAACAGCCAGGGCTTTTCCTGCTTGCCGAGATAAGCGAGATGACCGGACCATTTGAAGTCGTCGATCTTCTTGGTCGCACCCGAGCGCAAGGGTTCGACATGAATGTAGCGCACCAGATCGTTCAGGTACTTGTCGGTATCCATCAGAATCGCTTTGTACCGACCATGAAACAGAGGACCGGTACGGCCATTCTGCTTGTTGAAATAACGCGTATAGCGAAACGACAGATTCTGCATGACCTTGGACAAAGGCGCATCAGCTACCTCAATGGCGAAGTGCGCACGATCCTTAAGCCAGGCGTAACCATGAATTTTGTGCCCGAAGCGACCACAGCCTTCTTCCACCAGCGCTTCCCATTGGTTTCTGTCTTTCACGGATTTAAAAATCGGCCCATCGTCAACACCGCGCAAGATGACATGATAGAGCGCGCCTTTAAAATGAAGTCTAGGTTTTCTTGCCATAGTTAATACTTCTTAAGTTGAGGGTTAACCCGCCTGACAGGATCAGGAACGTTCTTTGGGGTCGAACTGTCCGGTAAAAATCTGCTACCTTAACAGGGTGCGGCGATGTGAAACTCTACAGACCTGATCGCGTCGCGCCATAACTGCAATGCCACGTTCACCGGTTTGCAGAGGCTGAAGCCATTACTTGCAAGCAAGTCCCCTCTGCAACGTCGGCCGAATGGTTTAAAATCCGGCTGACGGGGGGCATGTCGTGGTATTTAAATCCTTTAAACCGCCACGGATTCGAAAATTCCCAAATCTGCCACTACCATATACAAAAAAAGGGCGTGGTTGCAAGAGGAAAAGCCCTCCAACGACCGCGATTCCTCAAAAAAAGCGAACTTTTGATTTATGCATAATGCAAGCAGCCTTTTTTGCATGAATCTCCGAGGTGCTCACCTTGCATAAAGGTGATCACAATATGCGGGCAATAGTCATTCAATGTTTACGGGAATACAGTCGTGTTCCCTGATTTGACACAAGGGCGGGAGCAAACCTGCAAACATCATGTGGACTGAAAGACACTCGTCATCGACGAAAAAAACACAACGTTCCGGCTTGGTGGATCATCAGGACGACAGCCTTTATCAGCGTGATCGGGCCCGTATTATTCATTCATCGTCATTTCGCAGCATGCAGTCGAAAACCCAGGTGCTCGGTCTTGGCGAAAGTGACTTCTATAGAACAAGGCTGACCCACTCTCTGGAAGTCGCGCAAATCGGTTCGGGCATCTGCGAACGGCTTCGTAAGACCCAACCGGACGGCGCCGAACAGACGCCCTGGATTCCCTCCTTCAGTCTCATCGAAGCGATTTGCCTGGCACATGATATCGGTCACCCGCCTTTTGGTCACGGCGGAGAAACCGCCACCAATTACCTGATGCGTGAGCATGGCGGCTTCGAAGCCAACGGTCAGACCCTGCGTATTCTTACCCGGCTCGGCGAATACTCCGAACACGACGGGCTGGACCTGACCCGGCGCACACTGCTAGGCACAATAAAATACCCGGCCTTTTATGATGAGCTGATCAATAACAGGATTTGCAAAAATACAACAGCTGCCTGCCCGACCAATCTCGAATGCTGGACACCGCCGAAGTGCATTTTCCGTGATGAGGAAAAAATCCTCGACTGGATACTTACGGAGTTCTCCACAGCGGACCGGACACTGTTTCGTGAGTATGAGACAACCGAGGGGCAGCACGGCAAAACCCGGTACAAGGCCTTTGACACGACCATCATGGAACTGGCCGACGATATCGCCTATGGGGTACACGACCTCGAAGACGCTGTCGCTCTGCACTTGCTGGATCGTTTCCAGTGGTCACAAAGCATTGGCGATTTTCTGCAAACCATCGACAGCAATCCAATCGCCGAACAACTGGACTTTTACACCAACCGGCTATTCAGCAACACCAACAAGGGTCGTAAGCACGCCATCAGCAAGCTGGTAGGCTATTTCATAAATAGTATACATATCACCGAGAATTCAGCCTTTATGCATCCATTGTTGCGTTTTCAGGCCAGCATGGAACCCGTGGCCTACGCAATATTGTGCTTTCTAAAGGATTTCATCATGCAACAAGTAATATTGAGGCCTGACCTGCAAGCACTACAATTCAAGGGTCAGCAGGTCATCATAAAGCTGTTCGGCGCATTCGCGGATAACCCGCACCGCCTGTTGCCCCGGGATGTTTACAAGGACTACCTCGATCATGGGGAAAACCCGCGTATCATCTGCGATTATATCGCCAGCATGACCGATGTCTCCGCCAGCCGCCTCTACCACAAGCTGTTCAGTCCCAGCACCGGCTCCATGTTCGACCGGGTTTGAAAAAAGGTATCCAATGCAGCCAGAAATACAACACGCCGTCGACTTCATCAAAACGGAATTCGCCGACCCTGAACCGCAAACCGCGATTATTCTGGGTTCCGGCCTTGGGCTCGCCGGCCATATACTTGCAGACCGGCAGTCCTTGGCTTACAGCGACATCCCCGGCTTTCCGCGCCCGTCGGTTCGCGGTCACAGCGGCGAACTGATTGCCGGTTTTGCCGGTTCCGCGTCTGTATTGATAATGCAAGGACGCTCACATTGTTATGAATCCGGCAACCCGGCGGCCATGAAGCTGCCGCTGCGCACTCTGGCAGGCCTAGGTTGCAGAAAAATCATTCTGACCTGCGCGGCCGGCAGCCTGAGTACGAGACTCCCGCCGGGCAGCATTATGCAGGTGACCGACCATATCAACCTGACCGGACTCTCGCCACTGACTGGCGAAACCGGAGACAGCCGCTTTGTCGACCTGAGCGAAGCCTATTCCGGCAGACTCAGAGACAAACTGTCGGCAGCCGCCGCGGTCGAAGGCATTGGTCTCGGTGAAGGCGTTTACATGTGGTTTCCCGGCCCCAACTTTGAAACACCGGCTGAGATTCGCGCCGCCGGCAAGCTCGGCGCCGATGCCGTCGGCATGTCGGTGGTTCCGGAGACCGTGCTGGCCCGACATGCCGGTATCGAAGTCGCCGCCCTGGCGGTCATTACAAATTACGCTGCCGGTATCAGTGAGCAGAAACTGTCCCATGAGCAGACGATCCGCGTCGCCTCAAAGTCCGAAGACTCACTCGCACGTTTACTCAAGGCCGCGTTGTCGACACTGAGCGATGACTGACGACCGGCTCTTTCAGATTATCGTTTATGTGCCCGCCAGTCATTGCGAGGTGGTCAAGGATGCATTATTCGCTGTCGGCGCCGGCAGTTACGGCCTGTACGACCGCTGCAGCTGGCAAACCGGTGGCGTCGGACAGTTCCGACCTCTAGCCGGTTCGACGCCCTTTATCGGCACGCAAAACCAGACGGAATGTGTCGAAGAATTGCGCGTGGAAATGATTTGCCGCCAGGCGCTTTTATCCCGGGCCGTGGACGCGCTTAAACAGGCTCACCCTTACGAAACGCCTGCCTATCATGTGCTGGCGCTGGAAAATTATTAAAATACAAGCCCTGCGATACGCGGTGCTGATTATTGTTGAAATAACGGAGTTGACTCTGTCTGTGACAAAGAACTTTCCAGTCTTTTTTATGTCGGCGCCCCTGATGGTGGTTTTTTCCACAGGACTATACGCCGGTGTGCAAACAGATATAACCGTAATAGTCACCGAAGACGCGCGCTCGCATGTCTTCAAAGAATCTTTTGTCTCGGACCTTGAAGACTATCGCTACCAGCTCCCGCAGGATCTCGACGCCGGACAAGTATTGTTTATCGACAGCCAGGACCGCAACTGGAAACGCCTGCCGGACAATACGCTGACTTTTCCGCAGGGCACGTTCAGTCTGATGTACCGTCACCGTTTCGACCCCCTGATCCGGCAGATCACCGATGATAGCTATGAATATAATAATACAAGCGGTGAGTCGATGGGTTTCAGCACCATCGGTGGCTTTGATTTTTTCTCTTTTACCTGGATTTTGCCGGACTCTATGCAGGTCGAGTCTTTTTCAAGCAACATCAAAAGTGCCGAATGGCAACAATCGCATAATATCCTGCGATTCAAAACCGAAAAGAAAAACGATATCCGCCTGCAAATCCGCTTTCGCCGGCAAGCTGCGGATCAACCGGCGCCAATAGCAGGACCCGAAGAAACACGTTCCGATCCGGCTCAAACCGGTTTGAAGCTGACAAAAACTGAAACTGAAACAACGATACAATCTGACGAAACCGTACAACCCGCCACCGGTAATCCGGACCCGGCTGCTGAGAATTGCCAATCCGAGCAGGCCGATTATCCCTTGCGCGCTGTTTTCTGCGGTGAAAAGGATTCACTGACCCTGACGGAACTGAACTTCGAACGCAATTCGGCAAATCTGTCACCTGCGGCCCGCCAGTTGCTCGACACGCTGATCGAACCGATCAGGCGACATGCTCCGCGCCGATTGGAAATCGCCGCCTATACCGACAGCAAGGGACCGCAGGCCTGGAACCGGCGTCTGTCCGCCGAGCGGGCGCAAACCGTACGTCTCTATCTGATTTTCAAAGGTGTCAGGCCTGAACAACTGGTGGCAAACGGCTATGGCGAGCAGGACCCGGTTGCCAGCAACGATACGGCGCAGGGCCGACTGCAGAACCGGCGCCTGCTGTTCAGACTGATCAGGGATTAGGGCTGAGCGATTCAGCCGCCGATGTAGGACATTTCGACCTTTTGCGGATGCAGGACATGAACCTGCGTGCGGGTTTCCGAATAACGATCGTTGCGCGCGCGCCAGAGATTGCAGATTTTTGTCATCAAGGCCTCGTCGCTGCTGCCGTCCCGCAACAATTCCCGGATATCGTGTCCCTGTGAGGCGAACAGGCAGGTGTACAAACTGCCGATCGCCGACAGACGGATCCGCGAACAGCTGCCGCAGAACGGTTGCGTTACCGATGAAATAACGCCGATTTCTCCGCCGCCATCCTTGTAAATCCAGCGCTTGGCGACTTCACCGGTATAATTCGGCTCAGCCGCTTCGATCGGCAGTTCACTGTCGATCAGGCGAACGATCTGCCGGGCCGATACCACCTCGCCTTCCTGCCAGCGGTTGCTGTTGCCGACATCCATGAACTCGATAAAACGCAGTATGCAACCGCTGCCGTGAAACCGCCTGGCCATCGGCAGAATACTGTGTTCGTTGAGGCCTTTCTTGACCACCATATTGACCTTGACCGAGTCAAAGCCGGCCGACAGTGCGTTGTCTACGCCCTGCAGAACCTGTTCGACCGTTACATTGACATCGTTGATAGCCTGGAAGGTTTCATTATCCATGGCGTCGAGACTGACGTTGATGCGCTGCAGACCGGCCTCGCGCAACATGACCGCACGTTCGCGGGTCAGCAGCGATGCGTTGGTGGTCATGCTGATGTCTTCGATCCCATCGATGGTCGACAGCTTGTGAATCAGGGTATCGAGATGGGCGCGGACCAGTGGTTCGCCGCCGGTCAGCCGGACTTTTTTGACGCCGAGTCCGGCGAAAATCCGCGCCACCCGCTCGATTTCCTCGAAATGCAGCAACTCGTCGCGCGGCAGGAACTTGTAACCCTTGCCGAACACTTCCTTCGGCATGCAGTAAACACAGCGAAAATTGCAGCGATCGGTCACTGAGATGCGCAGGTCACGGATCGGACGCCCGAGCTGGTCCTGCAGAATGTCTGTGGTCATTGTCATAACGGTCAGTACTCCAACCACCTAATAATTTAGGCAACAGCCAGCCACAAAGCGCTCAGATGCTAGGCGCGCGAGTGCAGGACTAGCGCGCTAATTCAAGCGAGCGCAACAACGCAGATGGGCGCTTTGTGGCTGGCCCGAAGGGAGCCCCCCTGATGGGGCAATCCCGCGTTGCACTCCTTGAGAAGGGCCTGCCATTCCCTGCGCAGCGCGCCTTGTCTTGCCCCATCAGGGGGGCTCTGTATCCTAAATTATTAGGTGGCTGGAGTACCAAGTCTAGTGCCATGCCATCTGTCCGATCAATCGGTCGATCATCTTTTGTGACTATCAACCATCCGCGGCTGCAGCTTTCAGCCGCCGCCACGCTGGAATCGTTTATCGAAGTAACTGATAAATCTGTGTTTTTCCTCGGCCGTTACGCCTGTAAAAACAAAACGCACGGCGGTTTTCGGGATCGCTATCGAGGCGATTCTGCGAACCGATTCCGGCGCCAGCGAGATTGTTACGCTACCGGTTTCAAGCCTCGCCGTTACCGTGGTTTTCTGCACCTCGAAGTCGTAATGCCCCATCGCTGCCGGCAAGGTCCGGAAAAACTCACGATGACTCAGGCCCATCTCGCGTTCAAAGTCATCGGCGATCTCGCCGCCCATCAACCGCCTGCCACCGGCGGCCAGATGGCGAGCGTATCCCCTTCGCTCAGGATGATTTCATCGCGCTCGCTGTCGCAATGAAAAAGCCCGTTGAGCAACACCAGATGCGCCATCTCCTGCGGCACGCGGTACTCCCTGATCACCCAGTTCAGGCTGGCGCCGTCCGGCACTTCGATTTGCGCGGCATTCCGGGCCGCGCCGGGCGGCAGCAGGTCACTCAGCGTCGCGTAGAGCTTGAGCGTGATCTTCATACTTTCGCGGCGGTACTCTGGGCCTGCGCCATCGCGAGATAGGCTTCCATGATCCGCATGGGATCTTTCATCAGGCGCTGCTTCCAGACACCCAGCCGGGTTTTGCTCTGAATCAGCCCGCGCAGTACGCCCATATGATCGGTCATGCCAAGACTGCTGGCGCCGACCAGCACATCGCCCTGAAATTGCAGATTGAGATACTTGTAGTTTTTCACATCGCAGATTTCCGCCTGCTCGCCGCCTTCAACGCCCATCCAGGAACCGAACGATGTCGAAATCAACCCCAGCGTATCCAGCACATTCATATTGACACTGCCCTGATGCCTGACCGTATTGCCTCTGACCATATTGGTGGCGGCGAGTTTCCCGTGTTCGACCGCGGTCGGTTGTATCGCCTGGACCGTGTAGTCGCCGGTCGAGAAATCCCGCCCCTGGGCGACATCGCCGGCGGCATAGATGGCCGGATCACTGGTTTGCAGATAGTCATCGACCACCACGCCCTGATCGAGCTTGAGGCCGCTGCCTTGCAGGAATTCCGTATTGGAGCGTACGCCGGTGGCGCTGATGACGAGATCCGCCTCGAGCGTCTGCTTGTTGTCCAGATCGACATTCAGCGCATGAGCGGACTTTCTAAAGAAGCCGGACTTGGCCTTACGTACGGCCGATACCCGGGTCGACGTGAAGACCTTGACGCCTTTGTCCTCGCACCACTGCTTGATCATGCCGCCGGTAGTTTCATTCATCATCCTCGGCACCATGCGGTTGTCCATCTCGACCACCGTCAGATCGACTTTTCTGAGGGCCAGTGCTTCCAGAATGATGCAGCCGATAAAACCCGCACCCATCAGTACCACCCGTGAGCCGGGGTTTGCCAGTTCGATGATCGAACGCGCATCCTGCAGAGTCCAGCAACTGTGTACTTGCGGCAGATTCATTCCCTCGATCGGCGGCTGAACGGGGTGCGAACCGGTACAGAGCAACAGTTTGTCATAGCCGAGCGTGCTGCCGTTATCGAGGGTGACCTGTTTATCGGCCGGCTTGACCGCAGTCACCTTTGCGTGACGGACCTCTATCCCTTTCGACGCGAGATCGCCCTCGGTTTTGCGCAGATAGGTCCCCTGCTCGGCGATATTGCCAACCAGGAAATAGGGAATCGCCATCCGCGAGTACGGTGGCTCCGGCTCGTCGCCAATCAGGGTAATCGAACAATGCTTGTCGAGTTTCCGGATATGTTCGGCGGCAACCACACCGGCCGGCCCCGCGCCTATAATCAGATGCTGCATTGATGCTCTCCGCGCAATAAAAGACGGGGCGGACCCGGCCGCCCCATCATCAGGTAAGATACCGCCTGAAACTACCAGGCCGGCAGATTGAGACGCTGGCGCGTATCGTCGGTCAGTTCACCGTTGGCCGTCCAGCCCCGCAGCTGATAGTACTCCGGCATCATCTTGTCGACTTCGCTGACCTTGCCGATTGCCGGGCCTGTTTTGGCGGCGTCTTTCATCAAGCGCTCTGGCAGACGATCCTGCTCGGCGGTAATGCCGGCCCGCATATTGAACTCGCGTTCCATATTCCAGACCCGTTCGCCGACTTCGAGCATTTTCTCCGGCGTCCAGTCGCCCTCGCAGGCAGCATCGACCTGCGGCGCAATATCATCGAGCGTCCAGGCAAACGTGGTAAAGATACACAGACCGGCGGAATCAACCGCGGCCGTGGCATCCTGAAAGGCCTTGACCAGACCGGCCTTGCCCTCTGACTCCAGCGGGTCCGTCTTCTCGGGGATGCCGAGAATTTCCGACGCCACGGTATAACCACGAAGATGGCAGGCGCCGCGATTGGAGGTTGCGTAGCCCAGGCCTATGCCCTGAATTCCACGCGGATCATAGGCCGGGAATTCCTGCCCCTTGACCGTCATCGACAATTCCGGGTGGCCGTATTTTTCGCAAAGGCGTTTCGATCCGAGACCGAGATCCACGCCGAAACCCTCTCCCTTGGCGGTCACTTCCGCGGCCCAGCAAAGGGCTTCGGCGGAACCGAATTTCAACTCGACGCCGCCGGTATGCTCGGTGGTAATTGCGCCAATATCGAACAATTCCATGGCCGCCGCCACCGTCGAACCGAAGGAAATCGGATCGAAGCCGTCCTCGTTACAGAGAAAATTGACGTAGGTCAGCGCATCGATATCGTCGACACCGGTATCCGGTCCCAGCGCCCAGGCCGCTTCATATTCGAGTCCGCCGGAATTTTTCTGGTACTGCGGCTTGTCTTTGACCGAAAAGTGCGTCGGATCGACCGTCGAAATCCGCCCGCAGGCAATGGTGCAGGCAAAGCAGCCGCCGTTGGTCGTCAGATTGGGCTTGCCGTCGCTTTTGCGTGGCTCGTGCATCGCCTCGCCGGATACATTATGTGCGCCTTCAAACTGAACCTCCCGCATATTGCGGGTCGGCAGTGCGCCGACTTCGTTGATGACATTCATCAACACCTGGGTACCGTAAGCCGGCAGGCCCTGGCCGGTGACCGCGTTTTCGGCCAGCACCTTTTTGCCATCGTTGACGGCTTTCTGGAACTGCTCCGGATTCTTGACCTTGCTCACGCCCCGGGTTCCCCGCACCGCAACGGCTTTGAGGTTTTTCGCGGCCATGACGGTACCGACGCCACTGCGGCCGGCCGCCCGGTGCAAATCGTTGATCACGCCGGCGTAAAGACAGCCCGCCTCGGCCGAGCGGCCGACCGCGGCGATACGCATTTGCGCATCGGCATGTTTGGCATGCAGCATCTCGTCGGCTTCCCAGACGGATTTGCCCCAGATATCGTCGGCCGGTAACAGTTGCGCCTGATCATCCTGGATATGCAAATAGACCGGAGTCGGCGATTTACCCTCGAAAATGATCATATCCCAACCAGCGAACTTGAGTTCCGCGCCAAGGAAGCCGCCTGAATTGGAACAGGCCACCGCTCCGGTCAGCGGACTCTTGGTTATCACCGAGTAACGTCCACCGGTCGAGGCATTGGTGCCGGTCAACGGGCCGGTGGCGAAAATCAGCAGATTTTCCGGGCTGAGCGCGTCGACCGTGGGGTCCATCTCCTCGATCATATAGCGGGTGGCAAGACCACGTTGACCAAGATACTCGGCCGCCCAGGTCATATTGGTTGCTTCTTCCTTGACCGTTCCGTCGGTCAGGTTGACTCGTAAAAGTTTTTTGCTCCAGGACATGATTCCCCCCTTAAGCTTTTGCGCTTACGCTGTTATCGGTTTTACCGGCCCAGGCCCGCATGCGATCGTAACCGGTCGCCTCGGCATTGATATAGGTGATGGCATCGGTCGGACAGGCCGCCGCACATTGCGGGTCACCGCCGCAAAGATCGCATTTGACGACCTTCCCGGTATCAACGTTGTAGTTTACGGTGCCGAACGGACAGGCGATTGTGCAGACCTTGCAACCAACGCAGATGTCTGCATGGACATCTTTCGAACCATTGAGCGGGTTGAGCTTGATCGCATCCACCGGACAGGCATGCATGCACCAGGCCTCATCACATTGCGTACAGGTGTAGGGAACGAAGCGCCCCTCATCATGAAAAGTGAATACCCGGATGCGGGACTTCACCGGATTGAACACTTTTTCTTTTTCGTAGGAACACGCCAATTCGCATTGCAGACAACCGGTGCATTTACCCGGGTCGATGTGCAAAGATTTAAGCATTATCAGTCCTCCTGAATGAGACTGGAGCCGGGCCCCAGGATTGGATTTAAGCTGAAAACAGTCATGACCGCTTTATGGCTTATATTTTTTTGTTGTGCGCTGCGGAAATTTACTCAGCTCCGCCTCAAATATTTTTTTCTTTTTTAGAATATTCTATACCCGCTTTTGAAGAGTTTTGACCAGGTATTTCTGCCAGACTCAACATTTATTTTGCTGCCGATTTCTTATTGTGTTTTAATTCCATCTGGCTGAAATAAAAACATAACAAAACAATAAAAAGCATTCATCATTGGACCATGGCTTCCGGGTTTTCGTTCGATCCAAGCCGGCCCGCGAATACTTCAACCGAGCTCTCCCACACTAAAAAAAATCCGCTGGAATTACAACTGATTCCTGTCGATGGCCCCGCCATGCCGGCCGGCCGAAAAACATCCGCCGCATTTACAAAAGTCGCCGTCAAAACCCGGCGCTTCGCAATGACATCACACAAACCCGCACGGGATTGCTTTATTATCTTTTTACTTTATATAAAAAAATTTAGGAGGGATCGGCCATGAAACGTTTACTGGTACTGAGCTTTATCGGCAAAGACCGCCCCGGACTGGTCAGCGATATTTCCGCGGTCATCAAGCAAAATCAGGGCAACTGGATGGAAAGCCGACTGGCGCGGCTGGCCGGCAAATTTGCCGGTATATTGCAGATCAGCATCGCCGGGGAAAATATTACAGCCCTGGAAAAAGCACTGCAGAATCTGAGCGGTGAAAATCTCGCCTGGCTGCTCGAACACGCCGAGGACAGCAATGCATCCGACGCGCAGGACACCAGCCACCTGACGCTGGAGCTGGTCGGCAATGACCGGCCCGGCATCGTGCACGATGTCACGCAACTGCTGGCCGCGATGGGGCTGAATGTGGAAGAGCTGACGACCGAGTTCAGCGATGCGCCGATGTCCTCGGACAAGCTCTTTCGCGCGACCATCGAGGTGTCCGGCCCGGTTTCGATCAAAGCCGGCAAGGTACAGGAAACACTCGAGACACTGGCCAACGAACTGATGATAGAAATTCAGGACGGTGCGCAGGGCGCTATCCGCAGCAAGGCCTGAGACGCGTCATCATCATCCGCCAAAGACAGACTGGCACCGGCCGTGCCTTCCGGTGGCTCCTGCCCATCCGGGGCAAGGTCGTGGCAATGGCCGTCCGCGCATAATGTCCAGGCCGAAACCGTCATGCCGGAACGGGCCAGCAGTAATTCCGGCAATGGCGGCAGGTCAGGTACATAGCGCCAGCTTCGGCCGTCAAACACCGCATCATCGGGCGGCTCCATACCGGCGCCGGAGCCGCTGATTCTGGCTTCAACGATAACCAGGCCGGCAGGTTCGACACGCCAGAATTCCTGCCACTGTGTGCGTTCGACCGAATGCGTCCAGCTCAGGCTGAACAGGCCGCTCGCGAGCATCAGGCTCTTGCCGCCGACCAGCAGGCAGGCAGACATGGCTTAGTCGTTGCCGGCCTGCTGGTCGGCCTGCCGCTTTTCCCGTCGGGCACGCCAGATATGCAAGCCGATTACAGCCGCCGCCGCGGCCAACCCCAGTTCATCGGTAAGCGGCAAGGCTGCAACCAGCAAACCGGCGGCGGTGGCCGCGGCAAGACGCTCCAGGCGCCCCATCTCGATCAACAGAAAGCCAACGGCTGCCGCACCCCAGAGCGCGATTGCCACCGCGGCCTTGAAGATGATCCAGGCGACCGCGGGCCAATAGCCGATCGACTCGGCCAAAGGTCCGCCATCCTGCAGCATCAGCGCGGGCGTATAAACCGCCATAAACGGAATGACAAAACCGGCCAGGGCAATTTTCACCGCCTGCATACCGATCTTCAAACCGCTCTCGCGCGCAATAGGCGCGGCGGCAAACGCCGCCAAGGCGACCGGTGGCGTCAGATCCGCCAGAATACCAAAGTAAAAGACAAACATATGCGAGACGATCAGCGGCACGCCCAGCTCCAGCAACGAAGGTCCGGCCAGTGATGAGGTGATGATATAGT
>JAGRHW010000360.1 GCA_020444765.1 Gammaproteobacteria bacterium
GACCGCCAAGGCAGCCGAGCCGACCGGACCTAGCGCCAAGGCCGAGGCGATGGCCGCCAGACCGGTTGGCAGACCCACGCCGATTACCGCAAGCCCGAAACCCAGCGAATAGTCGCGCGAAGCTTCGGCGGTTTCCGGCGCCTGGGCGAGCACATCGCCGATCCCGAGTATCAGCAAACCGACCAGACTGCCGAACATCAGCAACTGATTCAGGGCAAAGCCGCCGCGTGCCCAGCCCGGTAAAGCGCCGGCCGCCGGTCGCAACTCCAGGTAGGCGCCCACGGCGATCAACGCCACGACGCATAAGCCCATCACGGTAATTAACACAAACATTTCAAGCTCCTCAGGACTGACCCATTGATTCCGGTGATTGCCGCAAGCGCAGCGGTTTAAATTCCCGGCCATCGCCATTGTAAAAGCGCGAAAAGCCCTCGTAATACATCAGGCGCAATGCCTGTATCGCGACGATTCCACCTTCGAGCACGATAACAACGACATTGCCGAACACGATCATCAACCAGTGCCCTGCACCGCTCAAACCCGACGCCAGGGTGAATACCGCCAGGGCGAGCGCCACATGGTTGAGGCTGAAGGCAGCCACACGCAGAAACGACAGGGTGTTGGAAAAAAGGCTGATCATCGCCTCCAGGCTCTCGATAATGACCACCAGCAAACGCTCGCCGAACGGCGCTCGCGAGTCGTACCAGGCATAAGCCGCAATCGCCAGCAGGCCGGCACCGGCCATCAACAGATTCAACAGCCCGAACTCCCCGTGCCGAACCAGACTGAACAAGCCCGCCACGGCGCCGGCGTAAAGTACCAGGCCTGCAATTCCACCCGGCAGGAACACGGCCTCGGGAAACCGGCCAAAACTGATCAGGTTGTAAATATTGATAAGCTGGGTAACGACAATAAAACCGATGCCGACCTGAACCGCCAGCAATAACAGTCTGACCGGCTCATGCATCGGCGATTGCCAAAGCGGTTCAATCAGTGTTTCAAAACCGAATACGCTGCCATAAAGAAATCCGAACAGAATCGCCGATACCGCCGCCGCAACCCCGATGGTTCGAAGAAAAGCCAGCTTGCCGCGCAGGAACAAGGCACCGATCAGCAGCACCGAACCATGCCCAACATCGCCGAACATGGAACCAAACAATACAACATAGGCCAAGGCGAACAAGGCCGAAGGATCAAACTCGCCATAGCGCGGTACGCCATAACTCTTGACGATCTGTGAAAAATGTCCAAGCCAGGCCGGCTGACGAAGCAAGGTCGGAATCCGGCTCTGCGGTTCGGCGCCGGGCTTGCGCGCAGCAAGGATCGTGCGTCCGGAGAATCGCTTTTCCAGCGCGTCTTCAAGCAAGGGAAGCCCGGAACGCGGCACCCAGCCGGTCAGCTGCACGAGTTGACCGCGTTCTTTCAATCCCTCGACCGACACCTCTGCCAGAGGTCGCGCAAGAGCAAGTTGCTGCGCCGCTTGCGACAAGCTTTCCAGCGAACCCTGCCATAATGCATCGCGCTGCCGGCGCAGATCGGCCTCGGCCTCGGCCAGACGCGCGAATTCATCGTTGAGCCGCTGCTCGGCATCGCTCGGGTGCGCCATCAATTCCGGCGGTATCATCAGGCTGCGCCATCCCGCTGAACTCAGGACGGCATCGATTTCACCACCGCCCTGGCGCGGGCCGGTAATCACATTGAACGCGGTATCCTGGTTCTGCTGGAACACGCTGATCATATAGCCGGCGATCGCCAGCGATTCGCGCAGGCGTTTTACATGCGCGGACGGCACACTGCCGAGTCGGACGTCGAGCAATTTGCCGGGTTTCAATAATTTCGCCAGATCGATATTCAGGGACTTCAGGCGTTGCTGTGTTTCGCCCAGTGTATCGAGGTGTTTGCGCTCGGCCGTGATTTGCGCTTCGGCTTCGGTTATTTTCAGACACGCCTGCCAGATATCTTTTAAGCGCTCATTCAATGCATCGAGTTGCATCTGATTCGGCGCCAGGGCATCGGCGGCGGCTGACCGTCCGGCATTCTCGCCGCAGGATTCGATTATTTTTGTATACCTGGATTCCGCCTCGTGAAAGGTCTCGCGATAACGCGCTGCGGTCGTCTCCGAAAACAGCCGGCTGCTATCCGGCCTTGGGTTAAACAACCCGTGCCGTGCCAGCAAGGCAGCAATCTCGGCCGACTCACTGGCAAGCCCCCAAAGCGTTACGCGCAACATCGGCTCGGCGCGGAACATCAGGCTGCTCCCACCGCCATGGCTTGTTCTTCCAGATGCACTGCATGACGAATCGTCGGTGTTGCCATGGCCAGCCGTCGGCCTCGAACCACGGCCAGAACCCGTCTTAGACAACGCTCACGCAACTGAATATAGGCGATCACACGCGTCATCGCGCTGCTACTGTGGCGCAACAACCGCTGGTTGAAGACGATGCTGTCCTCTTCCAGGGCGGCAAAAACCTGTATCGGCGTTTCGGCTCCGTCGAGTCTGCTCCGCCAGTGTCTGGGCAATGCGCTGCGCAAGGCCGCAAGATCGGGCTGCCGTGCCAGCCCTTGTAATAACTCACTGCGCAGATGATAGGGCGCATGGACGAGTAGAAAATACGCCTGCGCCGGCGGCAAGCCATAATTAAACCGAAAACGTATCAACCACATCAGATTAATACGGTCGATCATGTCGCCGATCAGACTGCGGAAGTCCTCGCCCTCCTGCATCTCCAGCGGTCTGACTCGTCCGATCAGCCCTTCGTAGTAACATTTGTCCAGCATCGCATCGAGCATGAACGGATCGCGATGCATCTCGACCGTCTGTCTGGCACTGCGTGCAAGATCCTTGTAGACAGTGTGTTCGAGCGCGCCAAGCAGCTCGGGCAAGTCTTCCACATGCAATAACTGCTCGATCGGCAGGCGGGCAAAATGTCCCAGATCGATCATGGATGCAGCGATTTCGGCCGGCCGCTGTTGCATTAGTTTGCCGCGAATCAATGACTTGAGGTTGGATATTTCGTAGCGCCGCGTCCAGTCATCGATAAAACCGCGCTGCCCGCCGCGCAACGGCCTGGCCAGTATCGCGATTTCCCTCAGCAAGGCGGCACCGATACGCTGTTCGGCCGACGGATCGTCTCCGGAGTTTCTGACCATGGTATCCAGACCATGCCTGAGCAACCACTCGGGCAGTTCCGCATCCGGGCAGTCAACCAGTTCATCGAACTGACGGGGCGTCAAAAGTCGCGCGGCGAACAGGCTGACCCGCGTATTGAGGTAGGCCGAAATAGTCACCGCGAGGGGTCCAGCATGATGGCTTCGGCCGCGCGCAGGGCTTCTTCCAGGTGGGTTTCGCCGAGCTTGCGCAACCGGCGCTGACGCTCGTCGTATTTGCGCGTCAGTTCCGCAATCTCCTGGGCCGCCAGCGCCTCGGCTTCCTGCAGGAATGGCGCTCGTAATTCATCCAGCGCGGATTCGAGTTTCTGCTCCGCCTGTCGGACGCCTTCGAGCGCCTCATCCACCGCCTTTTTGCATTCGTCACTGGCAGCCTGCACGATCGCCTCGGCCTGCTCCTCGGCTTTCAGCAAACGCGTCAGGGTCGCCTCGATTTCTCCATTGCCGGCACTCAGTGAAGTCTTGTTTTCGTCCATCGGCTATGTCCGTCAACAATGTGTTTTTGCGCTGTAGTACAACGCTACGACTCACTCGGGCAATCGTCACTGACATTGGTCAAAAACGATAAAACCCGGACATATTACCTCAACCGACTGGAGAGCTGTATGTGTTGAGTGGATATGACGGCGCTGCCTGCAGGCAGATCATAAATACCGGAAAACCCTCAAGCAGGCAGAACTGGAGCCTGTTTAAAATCTCCGGATCGACGGGTATTGGCGCTAGACGCAGCCGGTAGGTTTGGGTAAACCGGCAATCTTGTCGACGACCTTCATGCCGGAGCCGCCGGTCAGACCAGCGAGGTATTTTGGCGGCCCCTTGCG
>JAGRHW010000361.1 GCA_020444765.1 Gammaproteobacteria bacterium
CAACATCGGGTATTTGATTTTTTTGATCGTGGCCGACGCGTCATGCCAGGCCTTGTGGGTGAAATGCGTATCGGTAGAAACGGAATAGACTTCCACACCCATATCTTTCAGCTGGCTGTAATAGTCGGCAACGTCCCCAAGCTCAGTGGGGCAGACAAACGTAAAGTCCGCCGGATAGAAAAAAACCACCGACCACTTACCCAAGAGGTCCTGCTCGGTGACTTCGATAAATTCACCGTTGTGGTAAGCGTTGGCTTTAAACGGAAGAATTTTGCTGTTAATGATTGATTGCATGTGGTTGCTCCAAATTACAGGGGTTGAAAATCATATCTGCTGCGAATATTACGGCCCGCCCTTAAATAGATAAAATTGTTTTAATCTATCATTTTAATCGGTAAAATCTATCGAGAAATGCGCGCATTGACATCCCACAGACATAAGCCTGCTCTATAAGACCAATCGACCATGATCAAACTTCGTGACCTGCAATACCTCGATGCAGTCTACCGCTATAAACACTTCGGTAAGGCCGCCGAGGCCTGCTTCGTCAGTCAACCCACCCTCAGCGGGCAAATCATGAAGCTCGAGGAGCAGCTGGGTTTGACGCTGGTCGAACGCCACCGCCGCAACGTAATGCTGACGCCCGAAGGCGAAACGCTGGTCAAACAGGCGCAAAAAGTACTCGGCGCTGCCAAGGAATTCGAGGATGCTGCAAAGTCGCTGTCAGACCCGCTGGCGGGGGAATTTCATCTTGGGTTAATTCCAACTCTGGCCCCTTATCTGTTACCGCATATCATGCAGGGGCTGACCGAAAAGCTGCCGAACGTCAACTTTTACCTCTACGAAAAACAAACCCGCCAGTTGCTGGACGAACTGAATAACGGCGACCTGGATTTGCTGATACTGCCGTGGTTGGATGAAATGGAAAAGTTCGAACGCTACAGAATCTTCGAGGAACCGCTGGTGTTGGCCGTTTATCCGAAACACCCGCTGGCACGCAAAAAATCCGTCCAGCTGGCCGATTTGCGCGAAGAAACCGTCCTCACGCTGGAAGACGGCCATTGCCTGCGCGAACAGTCGATGGGTTATTGTTTCGCAGCAGGCGCGGATGAGGACACGCGGTTTCAGGCAACCAGTCTCGAAACCCTGCGTTACATGGTAGCGAGCGGCTCGGGCATCACTCTGCTGCCAAAACTGGCCGTGATCACCCAGCCTGAATCACCGTTGATCCGCTATATTCCCTTTGCGGACCCACAACCGACCCGGGAAATTTCGGTGGTCATCCGGCCGAATTATCCGCGTCTGGAATGTGTCCGGCAGATTGTCGGCTCGATTCGCGAGTCGATTTCGGGACTGGGCGGCAACGGCGGATTTTCGGCGGAAACCGACTGATTCGTGTTAGACTGCCGGGCTTTTTCCGGCATCTCCACCCGAATAACCAGAGTCTTTACAGATGATCGATATACAGTGGGCGCTGGCCTACGCCGTTTTAGGCGGCTTTGTCGGCTTTTTCGCCGGTCTGCTAGGCATCGGCGGTGGCGGCATCATGGTCCCGGTCTTGACGACGATGTTTGTCATGCAGAATTTCGGCGACCAGCATGTCGTGCATATGGCGCTGTCTACCTCGATGGCATCGATTATCATTACCGCTATTTCCAGCCTGCGCGCCCATCACCGTCATGGCGCGGTACTCTGGCCGGTGGTCAAAACAATCACCCCGGGGATACTCGCCGGCACCTTCGGCGCAGCGTTTATCGCTTCTCAGGCATCGTCACACGCGCTGGCCATATTTTTCGCCTGCTTTATGGCTTATGTCGCCTTGCAGATGTTGCTCAATGTCAAGCCCAAACCCCATCGCAATCTACCCGGTCCGCTCGGCTTGTCACTCGCCGGGCTTGGCATAGGCGGCATTTCCGCACTGGTTGCAATCGGCGGCGCCTCCGTGTCCGTACCGTTTATGACCTGGTGCAATGTACGCATCCAGAACGCTATCGGAACCGCCTCCGCCATCGGCCTGCCGATTGCCGTCTCCGGCACCATTGGTTATCTGATCAGCGGCTGGGGCGCCCAGAACATGCCGCCTTACACCCTCGGCTATATTTATTTTCCGGCGGTGATACTGATTTCGGCGGTCAGTTATTTTACCGCGCCAATCGGCGCCGGGCTTGCACATAAACTGCCGGTCGCGACCCTGAAAAAAATCTTTGCCGGCCTGCTTATTTTACTGTGTCTACGGATGCTGCGGGCGATCTTTTAACGCCGCCCTGAAGCCTGCACGAATCAAACTTTCAAACGAAACTGAACAATACTGCCCGAACATGCGATCACTTTTTGGCGAGAACTGGCACGAAATAGAAGACGCCGAAGCACTTGAAAAACACTGGGCGTCCGCATGGATTCTCGAACAGGGTTCGCTGACCGAGTGTGTCCGCGCCTGCTGCAGAGATGAATTTCAGGTCAAGGTGTTGTGCCACCGCTTTATCGAAGCGCCTGTTTTTGCAAGCCAGGCACTCGCTATCGACGCCGGCACGTCTGTTCTGCATCGTGAGGTTTTATTGTGCGACGGCGAAAGCCCGCTGGTTTTTGCCTGCTCACTGTTGCCGGAGTCAGCCCTGGTCGGCCGTTATGAGGAGCTGCGCCAACTCGGCACACGGCCTCTCGGCCACTGGATTTTTTCCAAACCGGCCCTGCATCGCGAAGAAATGCTCTACGCCACGCTGCCATCCGACAAGGTGCTGTTTGCCCGCTTACGGGAAGTAGAAACCTTGCCGGACACGCTGATCGGACGCAAGACGCTGTTTACCGGCGCCTCGAAACCGTTCCTGGTCAGCGAGTTTTTTCTGCCAGCCCTGCAGGAACGCCAATAAGACCGCCCGCCTTCACTCAATCGGCAGATGCCGCATGTGCGGCGAACAATTCCTCGCCGGTCATGTTCGTGGTGTCGTCGGCAAAACTGTAACTGTCAGGCTTTTTCTCGATAAACACCTGGCGTTTGAGGTGCATGCCCTCGATATTCGGAAACAATCCGACCGGACAATGATACTCCGGCCCTTCCTTCAGCCGGTAAAACAGATGCGTGCCGCACTGTTTGCAAAAACCGCGTTCGGCCCAGTCCGATGACGAATAAACACCGATATGCTCCTCGCCCTCGAACTCGACTTGCCGACCGCAATCGGAGGCCATCAGCGGACCGCCGCCCCAGGTTCTGCACATATCGCAGTGACAGGCGCCGAAGTCCTTACGCATCTTATGCACCGTCACCTTGACCGCGCCACAAAGACAGGCGCCCGTTGCCTGAATGGTTTCACTCATGATTGTTTCCACCTTAATTCGCGTAAAAATCAGCCGTCCGCGCCGACATCCCGAATTGCATCGCCAATGCTGGCGGGACAGTACTTGGCAACACAACACTGACCGGCCTGCGACAAATGTGCGCGCACCAGGGCCGTCACCTCTTCGAGCCCTGTTTGCCGCTGCGGTCCGGTTACGGATCCACTGACAGTAAACGTATCGCCGCTTGAGTCCACCAGTCGATCGGCGTCTGTCAGAGAACTTCCCTCTGACACAATGTAAGCCGCAAAATCCGCCTCACCGCTAAAATACGTCAGTTCATCCTCGCCCTCAAGCACCAGGATTGCCGGCCAGCCGACCTTCTCGAGCATCAACCATTCTCCTCGCCAAAATACCTGTTCACTGTAGCGTATCGCCTGGGTTCAAGCCCGCCGATTCTTCAAAAACCTTACAAAAAATCGCGATGAAATGCCCTGTCAAGGGTGCTATCATCACGGCACTATTAACCGTGAACGGCTTTTCACACCTAATAAATGCAACAGACTGAGCCTGTCGCTAAAGGAGACAAACTATGAGTTTTGAATTACCCGCACTGCCTTACGCCAAGGATGCCCTGCAACCACATATTTCAGCCGAAACTCTGGAATACCACTACGGCAAGCACCACAACACCTATGTCGTCAAGCTCAACG
>JAGRHW010000362.1 GCA_020444765.1 Gammaproteobacteria bacterium
AGAGCTGGCTCAAACCCGTGACACGCTGTTGAAAGATCCAGCCACCAGCGACAGCGCCGCCTCGATCAATAACTGCTACGCAAACCTGTTGCGCATGTGGTCGGATGTCTGAACATCCAACCACCCTACGCAGACTGCCTAGTTACTATCGGCGCGAGCCTTTTTCTGAATGGGCAAGCTCGAGAAGCTTCATGGCTTCGGCGTTGTAGCTTTCCGTGTAACCATGTAGTTCATGTCCCTCGGCGGGTGTGTAATAGTCTTTCGGGTCCAGTCCGTTTGCTTGCTCATAGGCTATGAATTTTTTCTGCATTTCGATGAGCTTTTTCGCTATCGCTACTCTATCGGACATGAGTGTCGTCTCCATTGGGTGAATTAAATAAATGTGATTAAAAACTTGTCTGTTAATAGCCGCCTTTACGCCGGCTTTCCGGCAGGCCACCAATTTTACCGGCTTGTTTGCTGGGGTCACCCGGGAACAAATCATAAAGTTCCTTGGCGCTGATTTTTTCACCCCATTTCGCCGCCATCGATTTGACCATGTTACGCGTGTTCGGCTGATTGCCCGCATTATTGATGAACTCATCACGCAGGTAATTGATAACATCCCAGTGTTTTTCAGTCAGGTCGATTTTTTCCTCACTGGCAATTATCGCGGCAACCGCTTCACTCCAATCATCCAGCGACTCGAGATAGCCGTTTGCATTCGTCGCAATTTCTTTTCCGTCAACGTTGATGGCCATTTGTTCTGATCTCCAACCAATCAAATGTTAAAAACAATTCGACCTCTCCCGACAGACAAGCCAGGTAAGGTCAAACCAAATGAAACTATTGTTTTTTCTGCTTCTCGCCCACCGCATCAATCCCTTTATGCGGGATAAAGACACCGCAGCCAAGCTTGCGGTTATTGCCGAGCCCCTGCTGCTGAAGCGCGATCGACTCCCGTTTGTCGAGATCCGCGATCATCAGGCTGCGGGTCAGTATTTCGCCTTCCGGGCTTGCAAGCCGCTGCATCCTGCCGCATAACATCTTACGTACACGGATGTTTTCCGAGGACAGCTCCTGGTGCGCGGCTTGTAGAAACTCCTCCTCATCCAGCGTCGGCCCGTAATCCACATAGCGGGCGAACAGCACTTCCGAGCTGACCAGTGTCTTGACACTGCTTTCACCAAGGGTAATTTCGCAGCCCGCCAGATCGAGGGTTTTTCCGGTCAGCGCCTGGGATGCTTCGTCCACTTTATTCTGCGGCAGACGTAACGTCAGGCGCGTACGACGCGACAAATGTAACAGATCGGTTCCGGCATCCGGTCGGTACCAGCCATTGCCTGATTCGGCCACATGAATCTGGTGCAAGGCGCTGCCCTTGTCTTCAGTAAACCACGGCAAATGACGGCTGATCGCCTCCGATAATACCCAGGCATGATCCACCGGGATCGTTTTCCCCTGCAATCGGAATAAAACGTCGACGAAGTCATCCGCGACCAGTTGTTCATCAGTATCAGTGTTTTCTTGCCAAAACTTGTTCATGCCGAGGTAAAGGTATTTTCCAGGTCGACCTCCCAGTTTGCGGGAGTGTCTTTATACGGCGGTTTGACGTCGATTTCCAGAAAACGCGCACCCTCCCGGGCGCGCTTTACGATGATTTCCTTCAAGTCCGCATAGGAAGACAGCTCGAACTCTTCGATCAGAATATCACTCAGCTTCAGCATGCGACTTGATTCCCCGAACCGGTGTACCGGGTGTTGCCAGAATTCGCTATCGAGATGCGATCATAAAAACGCGCACGGAATAATAAACGCGGATCGCTGTCACTGTCTTCAAACGGTCGTCGGCCATGCAGACAATTATTGGAAATCACCCCTTCACCGGCCTTGAGCTTGTATTTTTGTACATATCCGGAGTTTTCCAGCGTATCACGTATAAACGTCACTGCCCGGCGGACTGTCTGATCCGGATTCCAGGCGATACTGCGGGTTCTTGCGGTGTAACGCATCTGCAAGCCGCCGCTTGCTTCATCAACCCAGAAAACCGGCCCGGTTTGCGAGGATCGCAGATTACAGGCGTCGATCGCGTTTTCCGGAATCGTCAGGGCATCGGGTCGCAACAAGGCCTGTACCAGCTCGGGGTCCTCATCCCTCATCTGCAGGTAGAGTAACTCCGGGTCGTAGAGGAAACTCTCCCCTCCCTGCTCAGCATTACGGATACAGTGCAACACGAATGATCTGATCCGGTGTTCACCTTCATTGTAATAGCCGTCCGTATGCCAATTGAGTCCCTTATTGCTGTAAGGAATATAGAACTGTCTTTCACCCTGCTGACTCGTTTGCAAGCGCGTGACGCCGTCTTCGTAGGCACATCGATTACGGTCTATGCGGGCCAGCCCAAGCCGGGCGCACATGGCCAGCAGTTCCCTGACCGACAGGCTGTCCGCCCGGGGCGCCAGACGGTAAATCGCAAACCCGAGGGCTTCGAGGGAGTCGGCAATACGCTCCAGCGCCCCGGCAGTCAGCGTCAACGGATCTTCCACCTCGATGACAGGCGATGAATTTCCATCGGTCAGAGCCAAGCTGGCGAGTTTGTTCCTGCGCCAGTTTTCATAAGCGCTGGATTCGAAGTCAAGAAATACGGAGAGCCGTCCGTCTGACGCCGGTTTCGGACCTGTACCGAAAACATTGTCATGTGCTACCTTATTCATCACGGTATTTTGCTTAGCATTTAATTCAGCCAATTCTAATACACAGCAAGTCGAATACGACTACCCAAAAGGAAGTGCGGTTCTACCACTCGGAGACAGGCCCGACAGCACCCAGCCGTTTGGACGGGTGTGTAATTTTTTTATGCTGCTATGCATTACCCGCTATCTAACTGAATGTATTAATAATTTTTAATATACTAAAATAGAACCTTTAATACACAGATATGTTGCTGATATTTACGGATTTTTTACGATACCCCCTTTGAGATAAGCACCTATTTCAGGGTCCTCCCTTCTGAGCAATAGAACACATCCGACCATCTCCCTAAACTTCCTTCATATCTGGAGACGGGCTCGAATACGGTCTCGACGAACCAGAAACGACTGAGTACTAATTCGCGGGACAAACCGTCCCTCATATTAAACAAAGCTTTTTAATCGGGAGCGCGCACATGGCTAATCAGCACCATGAAACTCCAATGTTGGACGAGTTGGAAAACGGCCCTTGGCCCAGTTTTATTTCCGGCTTCAAACGACTACGGGATGACCACACGGATGAGAGAATTCGCAACATGGCGAATTCGCTGCTTGGACAGCTGGAGCACTCCTATGAGACCCGCAAAGGTTACTGGAAAGGTGGCACTGTTAGCGTTTTCGGTTATGGCAGTGGCATCATTCCCCGCTTTTCCGAAGTTGCCAAGGCATTTCCGGAGTCCAAGGAATTCCATACACTCCGTGTTCAGCCGCCGGCAGGTAACTACTACACGACTGACATGCTGCGACAGCTGGCCGACAGCTGGGAGAAGCATGGTTCAGGCCTGGTGACTTTTCACGGTCAGACCGGCAACATCATGTTTATCGGTACCACTACCGAAAACACCCAGCACTTTTTTGATGAAATCAACGAGTACGGCTGGGACCTCGGTGGCGCGGGCCCGTGTGTTCGAACCGGTATGTCCTGCGTTGGCGCCGCGCGTTGCGAACAGTCCAATGCCGATGAAATGCGCATCCACCGCACGTTGATGAATAACTTCACTGACGATGTGCACCGTCCGGCACTGCCCTATAAATTCAAGTTCAAGGTTTCAGGCTGTCCCAATGACTGCATGAACTCCATCGAGCGCGCCGACTTCTCGGTCATCGGCACCTGGCGCGACGACATGAAAGTCGATCAGGAAGAATTCAAAGCCTATGTCGCGAGAAAAGGCCGTCAGCACACGATCGATAACATCATCTCGCGCTGCCCGACGCAAGCCTTGAGCCTCAATGACGATGACAGCCTGACCGT
>JAGRHW010000363.1 GCA_020444765.1 Gammaproteobacteria bacterium
CGTTTATTCTGCTTCATCCAATATCCGGATCCGCACCCGGTAATCCAGCCGGCTATCGGCTGCCTTGCCGAAAAATCCTCCGCTAACCGGCATGGTATTACGCGGATCGGCCGCTGCCGCAATCGACACATGCGTGTCGGCGTTTAACGTGCCGTGAGTCGGATCGAAACCGCGCCAACCGGCACCGGGCAGATAAACCTCCGGCCAGGCATGCAGCTGCCTGCGCTCAACGGTCGGATCGCCCCGCTGATACCCGCTGACAAAGCGCACTGCGATACCGACAGCCTGGCAACACGCCATAAACAGAACCGTAATGTCCCTGCAGGCGCCAATCCGCTTTTCCAGCGTGATCGCGGGCGCCTGTGGTTCACCGGTTTCTCTTTGCCGGTGGGTAATATCGTTGAACAGTCGCTCGCTCAATCCATGCAGAAATTTCAGCGTGTCGTTGCCCGCTGCCTGGCGAATTCCTTCGGCCAATGCGGTCACGGATTCGTCCGCCGTGATTTGCGGCAGATAGCAAGAGATGGCCGCGTGCGGCCCGGAGTAGTCAACGGGCAGGCTCAAAGCCGCATCGGCCAGCAGAAAGTCGTAGGGATTTTTCCGCAGGGTTTCGACTTCCATGCTGACGTCGACGCTGAAACGGTCTGTCGAGCCGGCAAACCAGACCCGGGTTATCGTATTGCCTTCGAGGTCCAGATAATCACTTCTGCCCTGGGGCTCGGGCGTGAGCGACATCTGATAGGACAGTATCCGTTGCGCACCGTCGCTGCGCGGATAAAACCGCAGCAACTGCGGTGTCAGTTGGACGGCTTGTGAATAGGTATAGCTGGTGTGATGACAAATCGAAAATCGCATGAACCGTTTGTTCCGGACAAAATCGTTTTATCAAATTGCAGCGGACTGCCTGCCCCGTGTGCATTTCATGGCCCAAGCCGAGACTAATATAAAATAACTTCGTAATAAGACGCTAGCAGATTCGCGGCAACTGCTCGCCGACCAACATGTCGACGATGCGTTCACCACCGAAGGTGGTTTCCAGGATGACACGGGAACGCGGCGCTTCCGTGACCCGGCCGATGACGCAGCTGCCCGCGCCCGCGGGGTCGGACTGCATGGCAGCCAGCAGGGTTTCTGCGCTTTCCTGCGGCACGATGGCGACCAGCTTGCCTTCGTTGGCGAGGTACAGCGGATCGAGCCCGAGAATTTCGCACATACCACGTACTTCAGGACGGACCGGCAGGGCCTGTTCGGCAATGCGAATACCACATTGGCTGCCTTCGGCGAATTCATTGAGCACGGTGGCGAGTCCCCCGCGGGTCGCGTCGCGCATGCAGTGGATATCCGGACACACAGCGAGCATTTTTTCGACCAGCCGGTTCAACGGCCGGCAGTCGCTTTCGATGGTGTTCTCGATGGCCAGTTCGCCGCGGGCGTCGACGATTGCCGCGCCATGATCGCCCAGGTAACCGTTGGTAATGATCACATCACCGGCTTGCGCACGGCGGGCGTTGATTTCGACACCGGCCGGTATCACACCGACACCGGCGGTATTGATGAACAGTTTATCTGCGGCGCCCCGGTGCACGACCTTAGTATCGCCGGTGACAATTTTCACACCGGCCATGTCGGCGGTCACTTTCATCGAGCTGACAATCTTCCGCAACTCATCAACCCGGAGCCCTTCCTCGATGATCATGCCGCAGGTCAGGTATAGCGGTCTGGCGCCGCTGACCGCCAGATCGTTGACCGTACCGGTCACCGCCAGCTTGCCGATATCGCCGCCGGGAAAAAAAAGCGGATCGACCACGTAGGAATCCGTGGTCAGGGCCAGCCGGTCACCCTCAGCCGACAGCGCCTGCAGACTGAAACGCGCCTGATCTTCCAGCTGGCGCAACTGGTCGTTATCGAAACCATTGACGAACACATCGTCGATCAGATCGCGCATGGCCTTGCCGCCGCTGCCGTGCGCCAGGGTAATGGTATCGGCACGCAGTACGCCGGATTTTCTCGGGGCATTGCTCATGCTGTGGCGCCTCCCTGCTTCGCTTCGCGTTTCGCCAGCAGCTCAGGCAGGTTGCCGAAATTGTAGTATGCCGCGCAGGCGCCTTCGGAGGACACCATCAGCGCCCCCATCGGTGTTTCCGGTGTGCAGGCACCGCCGAACACCTTGCATTCCCAGGGGCGGATCACGCCTTTCAGGACTTCACCGCACTGGCAGGATTTCGGATCTGCGATCTTGATGTTGGCAACCTGAAATTTTTTCTCGGCGTCATAATCGGCGTAAGTATCGCGCATTTTCACGCCGGAGTGATCGATCGAACCGAGACCACGCCATTCGAAAAATTCACGCAGCTCGAAAACTTCCTGTATGGCGTTGAGTCCGGGCGGGTTACCCTGTTTCGCCACGACCCTGGCGTATTGATTTTCGACCTCGCAACGGCCTTCCGTGATCTGTCGCAGCAGCATATAAATCGATTGCAGTATATCCAGCGGTTCGAACCCGGTGATCACAATCGGTTTTTCATACACATCCGCGACAAAATGGAACGGCTTCTCCCCAACCACCATACTGACATGACCCGGCGCGAGAAAACCGTCGATCTGCATCTCGGGTGAATCGAGTATTGCCTTGATGGTCGGGACGGTAGTGATGTGATTGCAGAACAGGGAGAAATTCCTTACCCCCTGCGCTTTCGCCTGCATCACGGTCAGCGCCGTACTCGGCATGGTGGTTTCAAAGCCCAGAGCGAAAAAGATCACCTGACGCTCCGGGTTTTTCCGCGCCAGTTCCAGCGCGTCCAGCGGTGAATACACCATGCGGATATCCGCGCCTTGCGCCTTTGCCTCCAGCAGGCTTTTCTTCGAGCCGGGCACGCGCATGGCGTCTCCGAAAGTCGTGAAGATGACATCCGGACGTTCGGCCAGCGCCACGCAATCATCGACCCGCCCCATCGGCAGCACGCAGACCGGGCAGCCGGGGCCGTGCACCATCTCGATGTTGTCCGGCAGCAGTTGTTCGATGCCGTAGCGGAATATCGTGTGAGTATGGCCACCGCAGAACTCCATGAGTTGCAGCGGCTGCTTTGCCGTGTGCGGCAGCTGTTCGGCCAGCTTTGCGATCTGCTGCTGCAGTTGCCGGGCTTTGTCCGGGTCGCGGAATTCATCGACGTATTTCATGCTTGTCCTCCGCCCAGCCTGCCACGATGGTCGGCCAGCAGGGTGTGGGTCAGATCCCAAAGAATGTGATAGCAGGCCACATGGACTTCCTGGACACGGTGAATCGAGTCGGTCGCCACCACCAGGCAGTGATCCAGCAGACCGCTGCTTTGCATCTCGCCGCCATCGCCGCCGGCAAAGCCGAGAGTCAGCAAGCCCATCGATTTCGCCCTGGCAAACGCGGCCAGCAGGTTCTCCGAATTGCCGCTGGTGGAAAATCCGGCCAGAGCGTCGCCGGCCCGGCCGTGCGCATCGATCTGCCGGGAGAATACATGTTTGACCCCGACGTCATTGGCCACGGCGCTGGTCATCGCCGTATCCATGCCCAGATTGAAAGCCGGCAGCGACGGTCTGCCCGCCGTCACCGGGTGAAGAAATTCCACGGCAAGGTGCGAGGCATCGCAGCTGGAACCGCCGTTACCCATGGTGAAAAGCCGCCCGCCCTGCCGGTAGACACCAGCCAGCGCCTGCGCCATCTCGACCAGTGCCGGGGCGTTGGCAGCGAAAAAGTCCGCCTTGACCTGCAGACTCTGTTGCGATTTTTGCTGCACGGATTCCAGCAACGCCGCTTGCATGCCGGCCGCATTCTGCGATTTGTCACCGAGAAAGGGGTACAGGCTGTCGATCGCGTCGGACATGCTTACACCGTCTGCCGCATGGACTCGAGTTCGTCCTGCATCTCGCCAAGTTCAGTGAGCATCGCCAGGGTTTTGTGTGCTTCTTCCTCGTCGATCCGGCTCATGGCGAAACCGACG
>JAGRHW010000364.1 GCA_020444765.1 Gammaproteobacteria bacterium
TCGCGAGCGCGAACGGGATATTCTGCGACTGGTGCGTAATGAAGTGGCTGCGCAGGAAACCGAAAAAGACGCCTTTCATCTGCAGCAGGCACAGATTGTCGAGGCGCGCCGGGAGGTCCTCGCCGTGCACGTCGCGGATGCCGTCGAGGATTATATCGTTCGCCTGATCAGCGCCACGCGCGGTGATCCGGAGATAAACCATCTGTCACGCTGGATCGCTTATGGCGCGAGTCCGCGCGGCACGATCGCGCTGGATGTCTGCGCCCGTGCTCACGCCTGGCTGGAGGCGCGCGATTACGTATCGCCGGCCGACGTGCAGGCAGTGGTGCACGATGTATTGCGTCACCGGGTTTTGTTGTCCTACGAGGCTGAAGCCGATGCCGTCAACACCGACAAGGTGATCGATACCTTGCTAAATCACGTCGCGGTGCCTTGAGAAAAACAGGTTTTCGCTGATCATGACGTCGCAGCATCACAGTCCCGCGAACAAGGCCTCACCCGTTACGGTCAGTGTCGACGAACTGCTGGCCTGCCGGCAACTGGCCGCATCGATGCGCGTGGCGCGCAAGCGCAAGGTGTCGACCGAACGGATCGGCGAAATGCAATCCCGTACGCTGGGGCGGGGCCTGGATTTTTCGCAACTGCGGGTTTATCAGAACGGCGACGATATCCGCCAGATTGACTGGAATGTCACAGCCCGTACTGGTAAACCCCACACCAAGTTGTTCAGCCTCGAACGCGAAAAACCCTGTTTCGTGGTGCTTGATTTGCGTCCTGGCATGTTTTTCGGAACGCGTCGGGCCTTCAAGTCGGTGATCGCGGCACGGTTGGCGGCGATTCTGGCCTGGTCGGCGGTGCTGGCTAACGACCGGGTCGGCGGTCTGGTGTTTTCCGCGTCAAAACATGTCGAGATCAAGCCGGAAACCGGCCGGCGTGGCCTGATGAAACTGTTCCGCGCGATCAGCGATGCCTTCGATGGTGGCGTCACAACGGACAATCCGGCGGCTTTGCCGGAGGTGGTGACACGCTTGTCACGACTCGCGCATACCGGCAGCACGATCTGGTTTCTGAGCGATTTCGACGGCTTTGAGGACAAGACGAAATCACGGTTTGCCGGCCTGATGCGGCATAACGAGGTCAATGCCATCCAGATCGCCGATGTTATGGAATCCGAATTACCGCCGCCCGGCGAATACCGCCTGCAATCGGCAAACGGCGGCTTGCGCATGGACACCCGGGGCCGGAGCATGCGGGCGGTCTACCGTTCGCAGTTTCTCGGTCAGCAGCAAACACTCCGTCAGTGTTTCGATCATGGGCGGCATTATTTTACCTGTGTGTATACGGACGATGCGCTGGGCGAAAAGGCCACGGCAATTCTGCATCATCTGCCGCAAATACGGGGCGAAGAATATCTATGAATCCGCAGACCGATCCGCTTGCCGAGCTGCGTGATCTGGCGATGCCGGAGGCCGTCTCGTGGTGGCCGCCGGCGCCCGGCTGGTGGTTGTTATTGCTGATTCTGGTGTTGTCGGTCTGGGGGATCTGGCGCTGGTGGAAGCGCGCCAGAGCTGATAGCTGGCGTAAACAGGCGCTTGATGAACTTGCCGCCATTCAGCGCCTGGCCGCTGATGGTCGTGATAAAAATGCCGACGTTATCGCACACTGTTCGGCTTTGTTTCGCCGTGTCGCACTGGCTATCGAGCCGCGTGAGCATATTGCAGCCCTGACCGGTCGCGCCTGGCTCGAAAAACTCGACGGCCTGTCGGCCAGTCGCCAGTTTACCGAAGGGCCGGGCCAGGCGCTGGAAAACCATGTCTGGCAAAAACCCCAGACGCTGGCTGAACTCGATGTCACGCCCTTGCTGGGTTTGCTGGAAACGTTCATCCGGCGCGGCACCGGACAGGAACGGGCGGGTTAGGTTGTGATTGATTTTGCCTGGCCGTGGTTTGCCTTGTTGTTTTTGTTGCCGCTATTGATCTGGCTGCTGGTGCCGGCGACCGTCAGAACGGATAAGGGCTCGGCGCTCAAGGTGCCGGACCTGGCGCGTTTCCGGCAAATGCAGGCCGGTCTGCAACGGTCGAGAAAACCGCAAACCCGGCACTGGCTGGCCTTGTTGCTCTGGTGTCTGCTGGTCGCAGCGGCGATGCGCCCGCAATGGTTGGGGGAACCGCTGGCGATGCCGACTTCCGGCCGCGATCTTATGCTTGGCGTGGATATTTCCGGCAGTATGCGCGAGGAGGATTTTCGTTACGCCGGTCGTTTTGTTTCCCGGCTGGATGTGGTCAAGGAGCTGGGCCGCGAGTTTATCGAGCGCCGGCAGGGCGACCGTATTGGTTTGATTCTGTTTGGTGAGCAGGCCTATGTGCAGACGCCCCTGACTTATGACCGCAAAACGGTTCAGCACTTTCTCGGCGAGGCGGTGGTTGGTCTGGCCGGCAAATCCACCGCGATCGGCGATGCGATCGGCCTGTCGCTGAAGCGTTTGCGCAAGCGTCCTCAGGAATCCAGAGTGCTGATACTGCTGACCGACGGCGCCAATACCGCGGGTAATGTCGCACCGGGCGAGGCGGCGTCGCTGTCGAAACAGCTCGGGGTAAAAATCTACACCATCGGGGTCGGTTCGGACGATTCCCTGAACCGCGGTATGTTCGGTTTTCCCTTCGGCGGCAGGACTTCCGACCTGGACGAGGATGCATTGATCGAGATTGCTGAAAAGACCGGCGGCCGGTATTTCCGCGCCCGCAATACCGAGCAGATGGAGGAAATCTACGAGTTGATCGACGAGCTGGAACCGACCGATGACCAGGGCAGGCAATTCCGGCCGATGCGGGAGCTGTTTTCCTGGCCGCTCGGCGTGGCTTTTCTGATGGCCTGCGGCTGGCTGTTTGTCGCGACCGGGAGACGGGGCTGATGGAAGAGTTTCATTTTCTGCGACCCTGGTGGTGGCTGGCTCTGCCGGTGGTGGTTTTTCTTGCCTGGCGCTTATGGCGTTTCAGCGCCCAGGGCCGGGAGTGGCAGGGCGTGGTCGACGACGCGCTTGCGCCCTATGTGTTGGAGTCCGGCGCGGGCGCGCGCAGTCGCTGGCCGATCGTCTTGTTTGCTTTGATTACATTGCTGGCGCTTGTCGCGCTCAGCGGGCCGGTTTGGGAGAAACGTGAAGCGCCGGTTTTTCAGGCCGAGCACAAGATGGTAGTGGTACTCGATCTGTCGCGCTCGATGGATGCCAGAGATGTCAAACCCTCGCGCCTGATCCGAGCGAAATACAAGCTTGGAGATATCTTCCGGCTCGTTCCGGATGTCCAGGCCGGTCTTGTGGTATTCAGCGAGGTGCCTTATACGATCAGCCCGGTGACCGACGATGTCGACACGGTAGCCGCCTTGCTGCCGGCGCTGTCGACCGATGTGATGCCGGTGCAGGGCAGCCGCATTTCGCTGGCGCTGGATAAGGCCGGAGAGTTGCTTGAGCGGGCGGCTGTGCACAGCGGTCAGGTGATTCTGATCAGCGATTCGGCGGTTGGTGCCGATGCTCTGGCGAGCGCGAAACGACTGCGTGAGCATGGTTTTCCGGTGTCGGTTCTGGCGATCGGCACCGAGCAGGGCAGTCCGGTCCAGCTGGCCGACGGGGGATTGCTGAAAGACAGCGGCGATGAGATCGTTATCGCCCGACTCGACCGCAGCGGACTTCGGGATCTGGCACGTGTTGGTGGCGGTCGTTACAGCGATCTCGCTTCGGATGACAGCGATATTCGAAGACTCGTCGGACAAGAGACGCCGTCCAGAACGCGAACAGCGGGGGATGAGCAGAAGCGTTTGTCGACTGTCTGGCTGGAGCGCTCGCCGTGGTTGATTCCCCTGATTGCATTATTGGCGGTCGGGCTGTTCCGACGCGGGGTTCTTTAAGATGAGGCGGCTGATATTGGGTTTGCTGATGTTCAGTCTTGAGGCACAGGCCTTTGAGTGG
>JAGRHW010000365.1 GCA_020444765.1 Gammaproteobacteria bacterium
TGCGCCCGCTGAGTGGTCTGGCGATTGCCGCCACCGTGGCCGCGGTATCGATTCTCGGTCTGCGTTATCTGCAGCCGGTCGATCCCGTGGCGCCGCAGCTGGCGTCCTCCGGCAACGCCGGGCAAGCGCTTGAGACAGGCGCGCCGATTCTGCCGGCGACAACCGTGCAACCCTCGGCCGGTGATGTCAGACTGGTCGACAATACCGGCACTTACTGGATGGTCGGCAAACAGCGGGTAAGCGATGCCGGCATGGAAGAGCGTCTTAACAGGCTTCTGTCGGATCATACAGAGTTCGCCACCGTGCGAAGTGTCGGTAGCATGCTGCCTTATTCCAGGATCGTCGGCTACGATGAAGTACGTAAATAGCCCGCTGTTAGGCGCTGGCCTGCTGCTGATACTGGGTTTTGTCAAACCGGCGTTGGCCGGCGACCAAGCCGATGCCGCCACTGCCTGGATCCGCCAGATGTCGGAGGCGATGGAGCAGCTCACCTACCAGGGCACCTTTATCTATATTCATGGCGCTGAAATCGAAACCATGTCGATCGCGCATGACGGTAAGGGTGAGCGCGAGCGTCTGACTTCACTGAATGGGGAGGCGAGGGTGATTATCCGCGACATGGATAACGTCACCTGTATCTGGCCGGGCAGCAAATCGGTAATCGTCAGCAAATCCCTGCCGCGTGCGCCTTTTCCCATGTTCGATACCCAGGCGAGTCCGGGTTTTGCCGATTACTACCATTTTATGATGGCGGGCGAGGATCGGGTCGCCGGGATACAGAGCAAGGTCGTTGCGATGATGCCGGTGGATCAATACCGCTACGGTTATAAACTGTGGGTCGACAAAGCATCCAAACTGCTGTTGCGTTCCATGATGCTTGACAGTGACGAACGGGTGATCGAGCAGGTGATGTTCACCAGCCTGGAGTTTCCCGAATCGATCCGCGACGGGCTGTTTTCGACCAGGCCATCCGGCGAAGGTTATGAGTGGAAGACCATGGAGTCCGCTGCGCCCGATGATGTCGATCGGGGACATATCGAATTTACCCGCCTGCCGGCCGGCTTCAACAAGGTTTCCGAGGCCATGCGGCCGATGCGAATGAATGAAAACCCGGTCCGTCACGCGGTCGTATCCGACGGTGTGGCCTCGGTATCGGTCTACGTGGAATACACCGGCGGTGAAGTCGACAAAAACAAGATGGAAGGTGTGTCTTCGATGGGTGCCGTGCATGCCTACAGCCGGGCCCTGGACAAGGCATTTGTCACCGTGGTCGGTGAGGTGCCGGTGGCGACTGTCGAGTTGATCGGTGAAGCGGTCGTTCTGAAACACTAATAAAGGGGCGATACCGGACGATGATTGAAAAAACCGCCACCGTGATTCGTCTCGAAGGACAATTGGCGGTACTGACCGTGGCACGGCAAAGCGCCTGTGACAGCTGTTCGGCCAACAAAGGCTGCGGCACATCGGTACTTGCCAAATTATTCGGCAGAAGCGCCGAGTTCCGCGCCTATAACAAGATCGACGCTGTGCCGGGGCAAACCGTTACCGTCGCCATTCCCGAAGCGGTGCTGGTCAAGACCTCACTGATGATGTACCTGTTGCCGCTGGTGTTGATGCTGGTATTTGCCATCGTGGGGCAGGCCGCGGGTTCTAGCAGCGGGTTATCGGAGCTTTTGTCGGTGCTTTTCGGCATCGCCGGTTTTGCCGCCGGTATCGGCCTGTTCCGGATTTTTGCCGGGCGTTTGCAGGCCGATGTCGACAATCTCCCCGTTTTAACCCGGCAGTCTACGCCGATTGGCGTTACAATCGCACTGCCCGAACGTCAGGGATAATCCGCCGGCGTTCGCGAAACCTGATTCCGGCATCGAGGCTCGGTTCCGCAACTTTCGTAAAAGCAGCTTGGCGCGTTGAGAGCAGCGCGAGGGACTATAAATAAAATCATGAAGGTATTGTATAAAGGGCTGATCACGCTGATTTTGGTGGGCGTGAGCGGTATCGCGGCTGCGCGCGGCAATCTGCCGGATTTCACCGATCTGGTCGAAAAAAACCACCTGACCGTGGTGAATATCAGCACCCTGACCCACGTTGTCGAGCCCGCGCACCCGCAATTACCGGACCTTGATGACCCGGCGCTCAGGGATTCGCCGTTCGGGGAGTTTTTGCGCAAGTTTTTTGAGCAATCGCCGGGTTTTGGGGAAGGTGTCCCGCCGCGTGAATTCGACAGCGAATCGTCGGGCTCGGGTTTTATCATCTCGGCGGATGGCTATGTGATGACCAATAATCACGTGGTCGAGGATGCCGATGAAGTGACCGTGCGTCTGACCGACCGCCGCCAGTATGTCGCCAAGGTAATCGGGACCGATCCGCGCAGCGACATTGCCCTGCTGAAAATCGACGCAACCGATCTGCCATATGTCTCGACGGGTTCGGCCGATGAGTTGCGGGTCGGTGAATGGGTGCTGGCAATCGGCAGCCCGTTCGGTTTTGATTTTTCCGTGACCGCCGGTATCGTCAGCGCCAAACAGCGGGCCTTGCCGAATGAAAGCTATATTCCGTTCATCCAGACCGACGTGGCGATCAATCCGGGTAATTCCGGCGGGCCCTTGTTCAATATGCGCGGCGAAGTGGTCGGTATCAATGCACAGATCTACAGCCGCAGCGGCGGTTTTATGGGTCTGTCGTTCGCCATACCGATCGACATCGCGATGGATGTCGCCGAACAATTGAAGGGCGGTGGCAAGGTTACCCGTGGCTGGCTCGGTGTGGTGATTCAGGAAGTCACCCGCGATCTGGCCGAATCGTTCGGTATGAGCAAGGCTTATGGCGCGCTGGTGTCGAGGATTCTGCCCGACAGTCCGGCGGCCGATTCGCCGCTGCAGGTCGGCGATGTCATCGTCGCCTTTAACGGTAAAACCATCGAACGGTCTTCCGCTTTGCCGCCGATCGTCGGGCGCACGCCGCTGGACAAACCCGCCAGCGTCGACATCATCCGTGACGGCAAGCAACAGACCGTGACGGTGACGCTCGGTGAATTACCCAGTGACGAGGAGCTGATGAGCGCGGCCACCGGGCAGCCGGCCGAGCCGGCCAGCGTCGACAACAGACTGAAGATCGAAGTCAGATCGGCGCCGGCTGACAGCGTGGATGCACAAAAAGGCGTGTTGGTCAGTAAGGTCGAAGCCGGTCCCGCGGAGCTGGCGGGTATCCAGGTCGACGACCTGATCGTGACCATCGATAACAAGCCGGTCAATTCGGTGGCGGATTTCAATGCGGTCGTTGAGAGCCTGCCGTCCGGACGCAGCGTGCCGGTTCTGATCGAACGGGAACAGGGACCGGTGTTTCTCGCGGTCAAGATTCCCTGACCTTGAAGCTTGCCGAGCATCGCCTGACCTTATATAGTCGCCGCGGTTGTCACCTCTGCGACGACATGCTGGCCGTTTTACGGGAACTCTCCGGAACCTACCACTTCAGTATCGATGTCCGTGATATAGATCTGGATAGCGAGTTGCATGGTCGTTTCAATACGCTGGTACCGGTACTGTACGTCGGCGAGCAGCGGGTCTGTCATCATTTTTTGGACCTGGTGGCCCTGAAAGCCGCCCTGGAAAAGCATTCATAAATCATGCAGGACAAGATCAGAAATTTTTCCATCATTGCCCATATCGATCATGGAAAGTCGACGCTGGCGGACCGTTTTATCCAGATCTGCGGCGGCCTGAGCAACCGCGAGATGTCCGCCCAGGTTCTCGACTCGATGGACATAGAGCGCGAACGCGGCATCACCATCAAGGCCCAGGCGGTGGCGCTGGATTATCGGGCGCGCGATGGTCAGGTCTATCACCTGAACTTTATCGATACGCCGGGGCACGTGGATTTTTCCTACGAGGTGTCGCGCTCTCTTTGCGCCTGTGAAGGCGCGCTATTGGTAGTGGATGCTGCACAGGGTGTAGAGGCGCAAT
>JAGRHW010000366.1 GCA_020444765.1 Gammaproteobacteria bacterium
GTGACTCGATCACGGTTGCCCCGGCGCAAACCCTGACCGACAAGGAATACCAGATCATGCGTAACGCCTCGCTGGCGGTGTTGCGTAAAATCGGTGTCGAAACCGGGGGCTCCAACGTGCAGTTTGCCATCAATCCTGAAGATGGCCGGATGATCATCATCGAGATGAATCCACGCGTTTCGCGCTCGTCGGCGCTGGCTTCCAAAGCGACCGGATTTCCGATCGCCAAGGTGGCCGCCAAGCTGGCGGTCGGCTATACGCTCGATGAGTTGCGCAACGAAATCACCGGCGGTGCCACGCCTGCATCTTTCGAACCGTCGATCGATTATGTGGTTACCAAGATCCCGCGTTTTACCTTCGAGAAATTCCCGCAGGCCGATATGCGTCTGACCACGCAAATGAAATCCGTCGGCGAAACAATGGCGATCGGCCGCACGCAGCAGGAGTCCCTGCAAAAGGCGATTCGCAGTCTCGAAGTCGGGCTTGACGGCTTTAATGAGATTCTGCCGAAGAATATCAGCCACGAGGAAGCGCGTGACATCATCCGCCGCGAATTGCGTGAGCCGGGCGACAAGCGCCTGTGGTTTGTCGGCGAGGCCTTTCGTAATGGTTTCGAGGTCGAGGATGTCCACAGCCTCAGCAGAATCGATCGCTGGTTTCTGGTGCAGATCGAGGATTTGATTCGTACCGAACAGGCGCTTCGTGGCCGCAAACTGGAAGAGCTGTCTGACGATGAGCTCTATCGCCTCAAGCGAAAGGGGTTTTCCGACAGCCGTCTTGCGCGTCTGCTCGGTTGCCGCGAAGGCGCTGTGCGCGGGCGTCGCCACAGTAGTCATATCCGTCCGGTCTACAAGCGCGTCGATACCTGTGCCGCTGAATTTGCCAGCAGCACGGCTTATATGTATTCGACCTACGATGAAGAGTGCGAGGCGGCGCCGAGCAACCGCGATAAAATCGTCGTGCTCGGCGGCGGGCCCAACCGTATCGGTCAGGGTATAGAATTCGATTACTGCTGCGTTCACGCGGCGCTGGCGATGCGGGATGATGGCTTCGAGACCATTATGGTCAATTGCAACCCCGAAACCGTCTCGACGGACTACGATACTTCAGACCGTTTGTATTTCGAACCGCTGACGCTGGAAGATGTGCTGGAAATCCTCCACATCGAAAACCCCAAAGGCGTCATCGTGCAATACGGCGGGCAGACCCCGCTTAAATTATCCCGCGCGCTGGAAGCCGCCGGTGCACCGATTATCGGCACTTCGCCGGATTCAATCGATCTGGCTGAAGACCGCGAGCGCTTTCAGCAGATGATCGACGGTCTCGGTCTGCGTCAGCCGCCGAACCGGACCGCGCGCGAACCGGAAGACGCGGTCAGGCTGGCGGAAGAAATCGGCTACCCGCTGGTGGTCCGGCCGTCCTATGTGCTTGGCGGCAGAGCCATGGAAATCGTTTATAACGAAGCCGATCTGCGCCGTTACATGACCGATGCCGTACAGGTGTCCAACGATTCGCCGGTGTTGCTCGACCGCTTTTTGAACGATGCGGTGGAAGTCGATGTCGATGCGATTTGCGACGGTACCGATGTGCTGATCGGCGGCATCATGGAGCATATCGAGGAGGCCGGAGTGCATTCGGGCGATTCCGCCTGTTCGCTGCCGCCGTATTCCCTGAGCCAGGAAATTCAGGACCAGATGCGCGAGCAGGTTGCAAAAATGGCCCGCAAGCTCAAGGTTATCGGGCTGATGAACACCCAGTTCGCGATCCAGGACAATCAGATATTCATTCTCGAGGTTAATCCGCGCGCCTCGCGTACCGTGCCTTTTGTTTCCAAGGCGACCGGTGTTCCGCTTGCCAAGGTGGCCGCCCGCTGTATGGCCGGTGTTTCGCTCGCCGAGCAGGGCATGACCAAAGAATCCCGGCCGCTCTACTACAATGTTAAGGAGTCGGTGTTCCCGTTTGTCAAATTCCCGGGTGTTGATCCGCTGCTTGGACCGGAGATGAAGTCAACGGGCGAGGTGATGGGCGTCGGCAAAACCTTTGGTGAAGCCTTTCTGAAAGGCTTGCTGGGTTCGGGTACCCGGCTGCCTACTTCCGGGCTGGCATTTATCAGTGTGCGCGAGGTGGATCGCCAGGGTGCGGTCAGTGTCGGGCGCAAACTGGTGGAGGCCGGATTCCGGCTGGTGGCGACACGGGGTACCCAGGCTGCCCTGGAAGCGGCTGGTATTGATTGTAAGATGGTCAATAAAATGCAGGAAGGCCGACCGCATATCGTGGATATGATCAAAAACGATGAGATCGATCTTATCGTCAATACAACCGAAGGGAAAAAAGCCATCGCGGATTCGTATTTCATCCGCCGTGAGGCGTTGAACCGTAAGGTTGCTTATTCCACGACCATCGCCGGGGCCGAGGCATTTTGCGCTGCGCTGGCAAGCACCGGCAAGCCCTTTGAAATCTACAGTCTTCAGGATTTACACGAGGAGATGGCATGAACAAAGTACCTTTGACCGCCGAGGGGGCGGATAAGCTAAGGGCCGAACTCGCTGACCTCAAAACCGTACAGCGCCCGAAAGTCATCCAGGCGATTGCAGAAGCCCGTGAACACGGTGATCTGAAAGAAAATGCCGAATACCACGCGGCTCGCGAACAGCAGAGTTTTATCGAAGGACGGATCAAGGAGATAGAGGCCAAGCTGTCAAATGCCCAGGTTATCGATGTGACGACGATGACGCCGAGTAGCAAAGTCATTTTCGGTACCACGGTCGATCTGCTCGATCTGGAAACCGATGATGAAATCCAGTATCAGATCGTCGGCGAGGATGAGGCCGACATAAAAACCGGCAAGATCTCCTTCAACTCGCCGGTCGCCCGTGCCCTGATAGGCAAGGAAGAAGGGGACGAGGTCGTGGTCAGGGCGCCGAAGGGTGACAAGGAATATGAAATCGTCAAGGTCAGTTATATCTAGCCTGGACACTTGAAAGCAATATTAGAAGTACCTAATATTGGTTCGGGTAATTCAACAGGACTTTCGGGAGGATCTGCAAATGAATGTCGATAAAATAGTACTGGCTTTCGCTGGTGCGGTTGTCTTGGTCAGCGTGTTGCTGGCTGTGTATGTCAATATTAACTTCCTTTGGCTGACCGGCTTTGTTGGTCTGAATCTGTTTCAGTCTGCTTTCACGGGTTTTTGCCCGCTGGCCAGCATTCTGGCCAAGATGGGTTTCAATGCCGGCTGTGCGTTCGATTCGGGACAGCAAAAAGCCTGATCTGAATAAGGCGCCGGGAGCTGCGGCGCCATTTTCCGTTTTGTCATTCGGGAAAAACAATTACCGGATTTTTCTGATTGCGCAAAAACAACACGGCGATATTGCCGATTTGTTGTATACAATCGCTGCCGGTCTGTTGGCAAAGTGACGCGATGATGGATTTGCGCTGCTCCCGGTCGCCGACACTGACTTTTATTTTGATCAGTTCGTGATGATCGAGCGCAATGCTCGCTTCCTTGATGACATTTTCTGTCAAGCCCTTCTGACCAACCATAACGACCGGCTTTCGTGAATGCGCCAGAACCTTGAGGTGGCGGATTTTGTTTTTATCGAGTTGCATGGCTTATCCAATGTGATTGCGGACAAATGACGGACGGCCGCGCATTATATACTAACAAGAGCGGCGCTAAATCATCGTTATCACTGGTCTGTGTTTTTTCGGAACTCTTGATACGAAAATAAGCCGGTAAGGCATTCTCCGGCGTTGAGCGAAAACAGATGGCAAGAAGCAAAAGCAGCGGACGTTGGCTCAGGGAGCACTTCAGCGACGATTATGTTCAGCGCTCGAAGCAGGATCATTACCGCTCGAGAGCCGTTTACAAACTGATAGAGCTGAATGAAAAGGACAAGCTGATTCGCCCCGGCATGCGGATCCTTGAACTCGGTGCGGCTCCCGGCGGCTGGACTC
>JAGRHW010000367.1 GCA_020444765.1 Gammaproteobacteria bacterium
ACACGGCGCGCCGAATCCGCTGATCCGCTGGCATTATCATGAAGAGTACGAGTTGCATCTGATCATCGCCACCAGCGGCAAGGTTTTCGTCGGCGATTACATCGGCCAGTTCCAGCCCGGTCATCTGGTCCTGACCGGTCCGCGTCTGCCGCATAACTGGATTTCCACCGAGATTCCGCCCGGCGGCGTCAATGTGCGCGACCGGGTTTTGCAATTCTCCGATGCGCCTTTGCGTCAGGCCGGACAATTACTGCCTGAGCTGCAGGAAGCCTGGGCTTTACTGGAACGCGCGCGGCACGGTATAGAATTCAAGGGCCTCAGCGATCTGGCCAACGAACGGATTACCCGCATCCAGGAGTCGTCCGGTTTACGGCGCTTCAGCGAATTCCTCGCGCTGCTGTCCGAGCTGTCGACCCACGAGGATTACAAACTACTGTCGGGCGCGCAGCTGCAGAGTTTTGAAAACGACGACACCCTGCTCCAGGTCAGCGAGATAATCGACTTTATTACCGCCAATTACGACAGCCCCTTTACCATGCGTGAAATCGCCGAACGCTTTTCGATGAACGAAAGCCAGTTTTCCCGCTATTTTCGTCGCGCCACCGGCAATACCTTTACCGACTTCGTCAATCGCCTGCGCATCAGCCGCGCCTGTCAGCTTTTGATGGAAACCGATCAATATATCAACACGATTTGCTACAACGTGGGTTTTAACAACGTGGCGAATTTCAACCGTCGGTTTTTGCAGATAAAAGGCGTAACGCCGAGTGAATTCCGCCAGCAGGGAAAAGCGCGTTACGGCGGTGATGAGAGCGGAAAGGAAGCCGTCAGGCTTTAGCAGCCTGTTAGTGGTTCGCGGAGACAAATCCTGCCATGTCTTCGAGCTGCACCACATGGCAGTAAATCATATTGATGATTTCAAGTTCGTGCCGGTGCAGGCTGTCGGTCGCCGCCGCGCAGCAGTCCTCGACCACCAGCACGTTAAAACTCTCGTCGGCCAGACTGCGCACCGTGGATGACACGCATTGATCGGTAAAAATCCCGGCGACGATGACATCCGTGATTTCCATATTACGCAGGATCAAACGCAGATTGGTGCCGGTCAGCGCACTGTCGGTGGTTTTCAGCACGGTGATTTCATCACCGACCGGCTGCAGCTCGTCCACCAGTTGGCTCGGCGCTTCGTCCTTCGGCAGCAGCAGATAATTAAAGCCGGGCTTCTTCTGGCTCAGCGAACGATCCCGGCCATCGTTTTTAAGACAGGCAATCCGCGCGAAAATGACTTCGATACCCTGCTCGCGGGAAAAGTCTATCAGGCTTGCAGTATTCGGAATGACCGTCTGCCGCATACGATCGAGAAACGGCTGCCAGCGCGCCGCTTCCTCAGGATCATCCGGGGTTTCCAGATAGGTGTTTTGAATATCTATAACCAGCAACGCCGTCTTATCGGCCTTTAATACAATATCGTCGGGTTGTTCCGCGTTCTCGTAATAAAAGGAACGGTAAGCCGTTTTCCAGTCACTCATATCGCTCTACCCTTGACCGCCTCCAGTGTTTTGCTGATGGCGGCTCTGGCCTTCTCCAGATCAGCGGTCTTGCCCGACATGAAGATCCGCCCGGTGGCACCCATCATCTGCACGTCGTTCAAGGTCGTTTGCGGCGCGGCGCGTTCGGCCTCGTTGGCCGCCACGCAGGCAAACAGCGCCGGCATCATCTCATAGACCAGCAGGGAGGTACCGGGCAACAGCATCGAAGCATTGCGGCTGCGATTGAGGATGATCGCATGCTGGTCGGAGATATTCTCGATAATATCACTGAAAAGCGTTTTCGGCTGCAACTGGTCGTCCGCCTTGGCGCCGATCCCCTTAAGGATCGCACGCCCGGCCCCGGCCACTTCGTCCTTGTCCGCTGAATGCAGTTCCAGCAAACCGAACTGACGTTCAGTAAACAGGATACCGGGCTCCATCTCCGGCGCCGCCTTGAGCGCCAGGTCGCAGATCCTGTGAATCGCCAACGCCGGTGAAACCTCGATGATCAGGCTGTGTTCGCCCTGCATCGGTGGATAGGCCCGTGCCCGCGTCGGTGTACTCAGATAGGCCGCAAACTGCGGCTGTAAATCAAAGACCGGTAAATAGACCCGCAGCTCTGTCATTATTATTTATCTCCCGATGGAGTCAGTCTGCCGCCGCTTTGAAGTGCTTGCCGAGGTCCGGATGCGGACGCGGAATCACGTGAACCGATACCAGCTCGCCGACGCTGTTGGCGATTTCGGCACCGGCCTCGGTCGCCGCCTTGACCGCACCCACGTCACCACGCACCACGATGGAGACCAGGCCGTCGCCGACTTCCTCGCGCGCGACGATTTCCACATTGGCCGCTTTTACCATGGCGTCAGCCGCCGCCAGTGCGGCAACATAACCTTTAGTTTCAATCATACCTACTGCGTTTACGGACATAATAAATCCTCTTCTTGTGAAATATGCGGCCACCGGGGCCGGTCTAACAACTCAGGCTGATGAACCACCAAGGCTCACTCAGGTTTGGTGACCTCATCGATCGACCCAATGATCAGTGCATCTATCGGCGCTTTTATCCGGGTAAAATAGGCGGCGGCGACTGAGCCCGTGGTTATCAATACAGCCTCGCCAATCCCGCAGCCGAGCACATCCAGCGCGATATGCTTCACGCCATTATCCAGCTCGACTTCCAGTAGCGCGCCAGAGGGTATGGTTTCCAGCTGCTTGCTCGACCATACCTGTCCTGTCACTCGTCCGCGAATCATAGTTCTTACCTTTCAAGGTGAATTTTACGTCGTCTGATTTCATCCAGAGCCAAGGGAGTAAATCGGACTGACTTGCCAACCTGCAGCGTCGAGCCGCTTGCCAGCGCACTTATTTGTCTCTCGGAGATCAGGCCCCGTTCGAAGCGGGTGCGTTCGCTTGACGCACCGGCCGGTCTGCTTGCCGGGGAAACCGGCCTTGGCGCGGATGTTCTGTCCAGTCGGAACACCCAATCCCCGTCCCTCAATTCCTGCACCGCTTTACCGTCCCGCGACAACTCCAGTATGCGCAGAGCAAAATCCATCAGATCCTGATCGCTGTTGATACTGACGTGCTCTTCGCGAATCTGTTTGACCGGCGCCGTATCGGCGTTCGCCCCGGACCCAGGGCCGAGCCGGCCCAGCTCTTCGACCAGAACCGAGCGAATCAGCTCGCGGATGTCATTACTGTCCAACATGCTCACCTGACCGACACATTCATCAGGGCCGCTTCGGCCGCCTCGCGGGCATTACGTACCTCGGCCTCGTCGCCCGACAGATAGAGCCGGCCGTTGGCGCCGATCATCCGGTAATCGATCACCTTGACGTTGCTTTGCTTCTCCGCCTCATTACAGGCCAGTATCGCGTAGGAAGCCGGTTGGCATTCGAGAATATACAGTGATTCACCGCCCAGCAGCATCGAGCCCAGCTTGTTACGGTTGATCAGATATGCGTGCTGATGATCGACACGATTGACGATTTTCGACGCCAGAATCGTCGGCCTCAACGCATCCTCAACTCTGGCCCCAAGCGCCTGTAATACAGCTTCCGCACTGGCCTTGACCTCGGCGGTGGAACGGGCATGAATTTCAAGATAGCCAAACTGCCGCTCGACCACCAGAATACCGGCCCGTACATCCGCGCCCTTGAGCGCCACATCGGTCAGCGCCTCGATATCCAGTCCGGGGGCGATCTCGATAATCTGTGCAGCCATGTTCCGCCGCGGCAGATAACCGCGCATCCAGGTCGATATATAACAAAGCGTTTGCGCCTGTAACTGATCGAGAAAAATAAAAGAGCGCAGTTCAGCCACTATCGGTCTCCTTTCAGCGCAGCGCGAAGTTCTTCAACAATCAGTTGACGCAGTTCATTTCGTATCGCCGGATCGAGTCCG
>JAGRHW010000368.1 GCA_020444765.1 Gammaproteobacteria bacterium
GGCCGAATACGACGGCGCTCATGCTGACGAGTTTGTCGTCACCACCTTTGACCAGCGCATTCCAGGTGGCGTGGAGGAGGGCGGCCAGCAGGACCGCGATAAAGACTGTTGTGTTCAAAGTTGCTCCGGTCTGCCTTGGGTTTGTGGGCTTATGATTCTCTGGCCGAACCAGTCTACTGCAGCCGGCTGAGAATGTTGTTTCAAAGGTATTCTAGTCCGGTGCAAGCCGTACCGCATCCAGCATGATGCCGAGCGGTCCGCGGGGCACGCTGAGTTCCAGCGATTCGCCGTCGCGCAGCAGCTCGATCGTGACGGTTTCGCTGCGCGAGCCGTCCCGGGTGGCGTTTTGCAGCTCACGTCCGCTGAAGGTTCGTGAACCGGCGTAGGCGATAATAATGTCGCCGGAGCGTAAGCCGATCGATTCCGCCGCGGAACCGGCAATTACTGAGTTGACCGCCACCCGGTTGTTGTCGCCGCTTTCGTAAAGATAGCGATCATACTTGTCGTCGCCGATCTCCTCGCGCAGGCTTTTGCGGCTCTCCTGCAGCGCGCTGGCCCGCTCGCGAAACTGTTCGCTATTGAGCCAGCCCTCACGTGCGGCGGTGTCGCGCAGTTCCAGTTGTTCGAGCTGATAACGGTTCCAGTGAGCGACGAGTTCATTGGCCGTATCGGCGTTGACGCCGGAGGCGATCAGGTTTTCCGCGTTCAAACCGCCGGCTGCCGGCGGAATTTGCGGGCCTTGCCCGATAGCGGAATCAAGCGGAGGTTCCGGCGTCAGACTTCGATTGCTGTCGAGCAGCTCGACACGCAGTTCGAGCTTTGCCAGTTGTGTCTCGAGTTCTTCCCGATGGGCGATTTCCTGTTTTAAACGTGCGTCGAGTTGCGTCAGCAGATCCTTTTCGGCCGGTGTGGCGATCAGGGTTTTTTCCGTGGCAGTGGAAGCGTCACTGGCAAAATGCGTTGTCTGACTGGCGGTCGAAATGGTTTCCGTTTTGTCATTTCCGTTAAGAAAATGGCTGGAAAAAATTCCGCCGACCAGGCCGCCGGAAAAAAGCAGAAAACTGACAATGGCTGTGCGGGCTTTCACGGCTGTGATGCAGGATCAGGCGAGGAAGGGAAGTGTCCGACCCGTTGGCCGGACACGAAAAACTTACGGCTCAGTTGGTAACTTTCTGCTCTTGTTCCTGCTTTTCCGCTTGAGTCAGCAGCCTCGGATCAACCTGATCTTCGCTTGTTACAGGCGATTGAAGCTCCTGCGGCAGAAACGTAATTTCTTTGTCCTTGCTCATGCCCGGGCAGGCAAATGCAGCGCTGGTGAGCATTGCCAGCGAAAGTCCAAGAACCAATTTCATGGCGTTTCTCCAATTATCAGTGGCAGGGAGTCTATTACTCTCACAAGTAAGGTGAAATAGCAAGTTAACTTGCTCTGGGCAGATTTATCGCGTTATATAAAAGCTCCGTCAGCGGAGACGATTATGCGCATTATTCTATGGCTAATGGTTTTTGGTTGCGTCGCGCAGGTACAGGCACAATCAGTGACGTCTCCCGACTACGATAACGACTGGCTGCAAAACCCCGTCGTTCGGCACGAGTTCAGTTTTACGCGCCTTGTCTACAGCGATGCCGGCTTCAGCGGCTGGCCGCGATGGCAGGCCGACTGGCCGGAAGCGGAAACACATTTTCTCCAGGGACTTGAGCGCCTGACCCGGATTGATGCCGATCCCGAAGGCCGTCTGATAAGGCTCAACGATCCGGCGCTGTTCGATTATCCCTGGATTTACGCGGTTGAAGTCGGATCCCTGTCGGTCACCGAACAGGAAGCCGCCAACCTGCGCGAATACCTGCTGCGCGGCGGTTTTCTGATGGTCGATGATTTTCACGGGCCGTGGCAATGGCAAACCTTCGAAGAGGCCATGCGAGAGGTCTTTCCGGATCGCCCGATTGTTGAATTGAGCGACGAGGATGAAATCTTTCACGTCCTCTATGACCTGGACGAGCGCCAGCAGATTCCCGGTCTGCGCGCCTTACGGATGGGGCAGACCTGGGAGGAGGGAGGCAATATCCCGCACTGGCGCGGCATTCTCGATGATGCGGGACGGGTGATGGTTGCCATCAATTTCAATATGGACATGGGCGACGCCTGGGAACACGCCGACTGGCCGGAATATCCCGAACCGTACTCGGCCCTGGCTTATCGCTTTGGCGTCAATTACATCGTTTATGCGATGACGCACTGAGCGGCTCATGTTCGAGTTCTGGTTCAATTATCCACTCCATGCCTGGCGCCAGGGCGAGCTTTATTTCGCCTCCGGCTGGCCGACGTGGCTTCTGCTGTTGTGTTTGTCGCTCGTGCTGCTGTTGTTGGCGACAGGCTTGTATCGGCAGAGAGGCGGGATTTCTGCCGGGCGACTGGCCGTGGTCTGGGTTTTACAAAGCCTTGTTGCCGCGGTACTTTTGCTGATGCTCTGGCAGCCGGTTCTGCGGGTCGATGAGATTCGCGAGACCGAAAACAGGCTTGCGGTATTGCTCGATGTTTCGGCCAGCATGTCGTACGGGGAGAGCGATGTTTCCCGCTTGCAGAACGCCCTGCAGGCGCTGGATGACGGCTTGCCTGGCGATCTTGAAAAAACCTTTAAAACATCTGTTTATTCGGTGGCCGGCGATTTGCAGCCGCTGCTGTCTCTGCAGGAAATACCCGGACCGGGCTTGCAATCCAGGCTCGGTGACTCGCTGCTGCAGACAATGCAGCAGGCAGCCCGCGAGCCGCTGGCGGCCGTGGTGCTGGTCAGCGACGGCTCCGATAACGGCGCCACCGCCGCCAGGCCGGACTGGTGGCGTGAGCTTGCGCAGTACGGCGTGCCGGTCTACAGCGTCGGCGTCGGGCGTGAAAAACTGCCGGAAGATCTGGAGCTGCTGGATGTGCAACTGGCCTCCGCCAGCCATGCCGGCGGCATCGAGACCGCCCGCCTGACCGTGCGGCACGGGCGCGCCGGCCAGGCGGCGCTGAAGGTGTACGATGGCGAGCGCCTGCTTGTCTCAGAGCCGTTGACGCTTGCCGCATCGGCCGACGAGTCCACGCATTCGCTGACGCTTCCGCTGCTGCCGCCAGGCGTGCATGAGTTGCGTTTTGTGCTGGAACCCTGGGCTGGTGAACGGAATCTGCAGAACAATCTGCAGCGACGCCTGTTGCGGATCGGCGAAACCCCGAAACGGGTTTTATATGTCGAAGGCGAGCCGCGCTGGGAATACAAGTTCATCCGCCGCGCGCTGGACCGGCAAGCCGGTATTCGTCTGGTCAGCCTGTTACGTACATCGCCGAATAAATTCTATCGTCAGGGCGTCGAGTCTCCCGATGAGCTGATCGACGGATTTCCAGCCGATCGCGCAGCTCTGTTCGCCTATGATGCGGTGATTATCGGCAGTATCAACGCCGCCCAGCTCAGCCCGGAACAACATGATAATCTGCGCGACTTTGTCGCCTCGCGCGGCGGCTCGCTGCTGATGCTGGCCGGCAGTTCGGGCCTTGCCGACGGCGGCTGGGGCCGCACCAGTCTGGCCGGAGCCTTGCCCTTGCGTTTACCGGATCAGCAGGCGCCGACGTTTTCCAGAACCAAGGTCAAGGTTGCATTAAGCGATATGGGCGGTTTTTCGCCGATCACCAGACTGTCGAGCGATGCGGACGAGAATCTGGCCCTGTGGTCGCAAATGCCGGAAGTCGCCGACTACCAGTTGCCTGGCGAACTCAAGCCGGGCGCCCGCAGCCTGCTGGAAATCAGTCTAGACGGGCAAGCTAGCCCTTTGCTCGTACAGCAGCGTTACGGCCGGGGCTTCAGCTACGTGCTGGCAACCGGAGGCACCTGGCGCTGGCAGATGCAGTTGCCGTCGGACGATCAGCGGCACGAAACATTCTGGCGGCAATTACTCT
>JAGRHW010000369.1 GCA_020444765.1 Gammaproteobacteria bacterium
TGCGTTGCCAGCACGAAAAACGGTCGCTGGATAGCATGCCGCTGACCTCTGACCGTGGCGGCGTTTTCCTGCATGGCTTCCAGCAGAGCGGCCTGGGTTTTCGGCGGCGTGCGGTTGATTTCATCGGCCAGCAGAACGTTGGTGAAAATCGGTCCCGGCACGAATTGCCATTTGCGATGTCCGCTGAGCGAGTCCTCCTCGATGATATCCGTACCGGTGATGTCTCCCGGCATCAGGTCCGGGGTAAACTGGATACGCTTGTATTCCAGGCCCAGGGCATCCGCCAGGGTCTTGACCAGCAGCGTTTTGGCGGTACCCGGCATACCGGTCACCAGGCAATGGCCGCCAACCAGCAGGGTGATCAGCAGGTGCTCCACGACATTATCCTGACCGACCACGATTTGTCCGACCTGGCTGCGGATCTTCTCCATAACGCCGGAAAAGGCTTCCACCGCCTGTGCGGTATCGTCACCGCCCGTCAATTGATTACCGTCGCTCATGATGTGCCTCCGTCGACCAGTTCTATCAGAAAATGCTGCGCGTCCCGAAAAAAAGGTGCATGCTCCAAGGAATACAATACCTGTCTCCGACTGTCGGCGTGCTGGCCGAGCTGACGGTGGGCCCTGGCCTTGCCAAGATAAATAGCCGCGACATCCAGCGGCTCGAGACCAAGCATGACATTGTATTCCCGCAGCGCCTCGTCGGCCTGCTGCCTGCGCAAATGCAGATCGGCCAGCATGGCATGGTGCTCCAGCGAATAAGGTGCAACCTTATTGAGCGCGAGCAGCGCTTCCATCGCGTCGTCGGGTTTTCCGTGTTCGCTGAATTTTTCCGACAGGCTCCGTAAAACCTCCGGCTGGTGTCCGCCAAGCTGCAACCAGTTGCGAAACTCCTGGTGCGCCTGTTCGGTTTCGCCCTGTGCCTCCAGCGCATACGCCAAGGACAGATAGGCGTTATCCGGGCCGACATATTCCGGCAGCATGGCAAGCGCCTGGCGGGCCGGCCCGATCACCGCCGACCAGTTTTCGTTCCCGGTTTCCTGCCTCGCCTGCAACAGTTTTTCCTGCCAGCCGTCGAGATCGTCGAGCACGGTTTTATAACGAGCATCCAGGCTCTGGCGGAACACCTTGTCGAAGGCCGCAGGCTCCATATTCAGAACGGTTTTCACTGCTGCGGTGGTGTCCGCACCGGCCGCAAACTGGCGCAATAAGCCAAGCAGGGCCTCGTGCCCCCAGCGTTCGGCAATAAAGTCGCAGATCAAACCGGCCTGCATATAGGAGACGTTTATCTGGCCTCGATAGGTCGGGCGGATAAAACCCTGATCCAGATCGGCGACAGGCAGAAACCTGTCATCGGCAAGCGCCCGTAACACCGCGACCGATAACTGCCGGCCGGGCAGAGGCCCGGTATTCCATTCCTCGTAAACCGACAGGCCCTCGCCAAACCAGCGCGGCAAAAGATGACCGGACGCTTCCAGGGTAAAGACATGAACCAGCTCGTGCCAGAGTGTCGAGGCCCAGTGAAAATCTCCCTCCGGCAGGGCGCGCGGGCTGTCCATCGCCAGCAGATAACCGAAGGTCACGCCGAGTAAGCCAACCCCGGGAGTACTGACCGTTCGTACGGCAAAATCATCGTGATTGGGATACAGCTCGACGATCAGCGGCTGCTGCAGCCGAAAATCATATCGTTCGCTGAGTGTCTGTACCGCCTCGCCGACGACTTCGCGGACATAGGGTTCGAGCACATCCGCTTCGTCCTGATCAAGGCGTATCAGCACGCTGGCCTTGTGAGACTCGGCGCCGGAACCGTCGGCCGCCGGCAGACTGTAATCAACGTCGATATTGACCAGCTTCAGGTCTTCCAGCGTGTCGAGCAGCCGCAAGGTGTTGACGGTCGCGGTATCGAAGGGGTCACCCCTGTAAGCAATTTCCAGGTGTTTGCGCGCCTCCTCAACCCGATTGATCCGCAGCAGATTGATGCCGAGCGCCGAGTGGGCCGACCAGAGTTCGGGCTCTACCTCCACCGCCTTGCGATACAAGGCAACCGCCTCGCGGTAACGGTAGGTGATAATATAAAAGTGTGCAGGTATTGCATAAATACCGCCGTAATGCGGATTGGTTTCCAGCGACTTCCCGGTGGCGGCGGATTCCGTTTCGCCATCAAGCAAATCCGCGGCAGCCTGCAAGGCATGGATTTCAAGCAGCGGTTGTTGCGCGGTTTCGGCAAGTTTGTGCGCCTTGTCCAGCCAGCCTCTGGCGGCTGACGTATCCTTCAGCTCCAGTTCCAGCCGCGCCAGCAGCAGATGTGCTTCCAGGGATTCCGGATGCGCTTGCAGAATAGCCTGCAACTGCTCGCGTACCTCGCCCTCGAAGCGCTGTGACATGACCGCCGCCGTGGCGAGTTGTGCCGGCAGATACTCGCTATCGATCCGCAGCGCCTCCTTGAACAGGGCCAGCGCATCGCTGACCTGGTGAGTCGCCGCATACAAACGCCCCCAGCGGGTTTTGATACCCGGGTCGCTCTCGTCGTCTCTGGCGGCAGCGCGGAACAAGCGGTTCGCCTCACGGGTATTGCCCAGCGCCCAGGCCGCTTCGGCTTGCAGCAAGGTGCTGGCCGATGAGTCCTGCAAGGCGGTATAGCAAGCTCGCGCCTCGGCAGTCTGCCCCCGATAGTGTTGGCTGTCGCACTCGCGCAGGGCCGGATCACGCGCCGGATCGTAGAAAATTTCCAGCGCCAGGGCGGGCCGGACAAGCAGCAGACCGAGTGCAACAATCCATAACGGTTTACGAATTTTCATCCGCGCCCTCTCCGTCCGTCAGTTCACTGTCGATGGTTTTTTGCAGGCGCGCCAGCTTCAGCATGATGTCCTGCAGGGAATCCAGATAATCCGCTTCGTCCAGTTGCGCCTTGCGGTTTTTCAAACTGAAAAATGCCTCCGCCAGCTCAAGGCGTTGCTCAAGAAAGGCAGCAATCCGCGGATTGTCTTCGCTGCCCGCAAGCGCGCCCATCCTGGCCAGATAAAATTCCGTGCTGTCATTAGCGACCATTCGCGGATGTTCGGGCGCGAGCAGATTTTGCGACTTGTAGTATTCCTCGACTTTTTTCTCGGCAAAGCGGAATGCCTCAACTGAACTCAGCAATTCATCCTTGTTGGTATCGGCCGACTCGCTGACCAGTGCCCCGGCCCAATGCCGGGAGAAGGAAACCGCGTTACTTTCGCGGCCGTTTTTGGTCGCCGTCACCACCGTGCGCCCCGGCGCAGCCAGACGTTCCAGCATGGCGCCGCTACTGCTGCTGGCAATGACCACCAGTTGTCTTTGCGCCGGTATCCCTGCCAGCGCGTCAAGCAGTGCCTGACCATCCAGATCCTTTCCGGGCAGATTGAATTTAAATTCCCGGCCGTCAAAACTGCCGTGGCCGATCAGGGTCAGCGAAAAACTGTCATCACTGCTCATCGCCTTGGTCAGTTCGCCGAGTTCCTGCAGAATGTTTTCCCGCGTGGCCCGCTCGCCATTCAGAAAAACATACCGTGCCGGCGAGCGACTCAGCAAGCCGGCCGCCGCAGCGATAGCCCTGGCATCACGGGAAAAGGCTTCTTCATAGTCCGGCGTACCGCCCAGCCCCTGCACCACCAGCGAGAAATTCCCGGCCTGTGCCGGCAGGGCAATCGAAAGCAATAAATACAGGCAGATTCGAATCATAATCGTCCCCAGCGCAGACGAAGCAGCCATTCCATCGCCTTGAGCAACAGGATTGCCAGGAAAAAAACCGGCATATTCCATAAAGGCAGATGTTGTTCGCGCACGATACCGGCATTTTTCGCGCGGATCAGTCCCGGCAGAGCGGCCAGCTCATCGAGCGTCAGATAGGCGCCGCCGGTTTCGCTGGCGACCCGTTCCAGCCAGCGCCGGTT